>CALFYQ010000263.1 GCA_937952085.1 uncultured Paracoccaceae bacterium
TCGCCTATGGCCCGATGCCGGCCGCGCTGATCCGCGCCCTGCCCCGACCGCCCGTCGCGCTCTGCCATCATCCGCTGGCGCTGGAGACCGGGCTCGACGCGGCCTCGGCGGCGCAGCTCCACGCCTCCGAGACGGCGGCGCTCGCCCTCGCCGCGCATGTGATCGTGACGAGCGGGGCGACGAAGCGGACCCTTGTCGCCGAATTCGGCGTCCCTGCGGCGAAGGTGACGGTGGCGACGCCGGGACTCGACCGGGCGCCGCCAGCGCGGGGCGGGCCGGGCGCGCCGCTGATCCTCTCGGTCGGCGCGCTGACGCCGCGGAAGGATCACGAGACGCTCCTCGCCGCGCTCGGCAGCCTCGATCCGGGGCTCGACTGGCGCTGCGCCATCGCCGGGCCGACGCATTTCTCGCCGGAGACGGCGGCGCGGGTGCGCGCGGCTGCAACACCCTTCGGCGCTCGGGTAAGACTATGCGGGGCGCTGCCGCGGCCGGCGCTCGATTCGCTTTTCGACGAGGCGGCGATCTTCGCGCTCGCCTCGCGCTATGAAGGATACGGCATGGTCTTCGGCGAAGCGATGATGCGGGGCCTGCCCATCGTCGCCTGCCGCGCGGGCGCGGCGCCGGAGGTGGTGCCGGAGGCGGCCGGCTTCCTCGCGCCGCCCGGCGATGCGGCGTCGATCGCCGCAGCGCTCGACGCGCTCCTCCGCGACGTTGCGAAGCGCGCCGGGATGGGCCGGGCCGCCCGCGCCCATGCGCTGAGCATGCCGGACTGGCGCGATACCTGGGCCAAGGTGCGAGCCGCACTCGAGGCGGCCTCGTGACCGAGGTCTTCGCCGCGGACTGGCTTGCGCTGCGGGCGCCGGCGGACGACCGGGCGCGCGATCCGGGCCTCGTCGCCGCGCTGGCCGACTGGGCGCGCGGCCGGCCGATCCGGATCAACGACATCGGCGGCGGCGACGGCGCGACGCGACGCGCCATCGGCGGGACGCTCCCCGGCGCGCGCTGGCTGGTGGTCGACGCGGATCCGGCGCTTCTCCTGCATGCCGCCGCGGCGGGGGCGGAGATCTCGCTCGTCGACCTCGCGGCGCGGCCGGAGGCGGCCTTCGCCGGCGGGCCGAATCTCATGACCGCCTCGGCCTTCTTCGATCTCGTCTCGGAGGACTGGATCGCCGCCTTCGCGGAAGGTCTGGCGACGCGCCGGCTGCCGCTCTACGCCGCGCTCACCTATGACGGACGGGAGAACTGGCGTCCGACCCCGCCACACGAGGCCGCGGCGCGCGAAGCCTTCCGCGCCGACATGCGCCGCGACAAGGGCTTCGGCCCGGCGCTCGGCGCCGCCGCCCACGCCATGCTCGCCGCCGCGCTCCGCGCCCGCGGCTACGAGGTGCGGGAGGCTGAAAGCGACTGGCGCCTGGAGCGCGGCCGGGACGACGCGCTGATCGCGGCGCTGGCCGAAGGCGGGGCGGAGGCGCCGATGGTGCGGGCGGCGCTCTCCCGCAGCGCGCTCGCCGAATGGCGCGCGGGCCGCGGCGCGGCCGAGACCGTGCTGATCGGCCACCGGGACCTGCTCGCCCTGCCCCGCTGAGGGCCTCAGATCATCCGGGAGAAGACGCCGTCCCGCCGCGCCAGCCCGTGCCAGAGCGCGGCGCCGACATGGAGCGCGACAAGGGCTGCGACGAGCGAGCCGCAGACCGCGTGGAGGCCGTAGAGCGTCTCCGACAGCGCCGGATCCTTCGGCAGGATCTTCGGAAGGTGGAGCGCGAAGAGCTGCACCGGATAATCCCCCGCCCCGGTCGCCAGCCAACCGAGGACCGGCATGAGGATGAGGAGCGCGTAGAGCGCGAAATGCGTCGCCTCGCTCGCGGCGCGCATCCAGCCGGGGAGCGGCTGGGCATAGGCCGGCTTGCCCCAGGCGAGGCGGGCGGCGATGCGGAGGACCATGAGGAAGAGGACGAGGAGCCCCGCGCTCTTGTGGAGGGTGTAGATCGCGTTCGTCGCGTCCTGCCCGAATGCGGCGACGAGCCCCTCGAAGCCGTATTCCTCGATGGTCTGGCCAAGCCCCCAGGCGGCGATGGCGAGAAGCGCGACGGACCAGTGGAGCGCGCGCTGCGCGAGGCTGTAGCGGCCGGCGCGCCCCCTCATTCGGCGGCCATCGGCGGCGCGACATCCTCGTCGCGCGGGCCGGGGCGGCGAAGATCGCAGGTGAAGAGCACGTCGCCGTCGGCGAAGAGATGAACCGTGGTGCGCGGGCGGATCGCCTCGTCGAGCTGGTCGATCGGGGCGAGGGAGAAGCCCGGCTTGCCGGAGCCGAGGATGATCGGCGCGACGAGGACGTGGAGCATGTCGACCGCCCCGGCGTCGAGAAAGCGGGCGAGCGTATCCGCTCCGCCCTCGACCAGGATGCGCGTCAGCCCCTCCGCCGCCAGCGCGGCGATGAGCGAAGAGGGCGCGAAGCAGCCGCAGGGCGAGGGTTCGAGTTCGATCCGTCGCGCGCCGGCGGGAACCGGGCCGCCCGGCCGCGTCACCACGATCACCTCTGCCGCGCCGTCATGCAGGATGCGCGCCCCGGCCGGGGCGCGACCGTTCGGGTCGATCACCACGCGCACCGGGTGGCGCCCTTCGACATGGCGGACGGTCAGCGCCGGATCGTCGGCGATCAGCGTGCCGACGCCGATCAGCACCGCGTCCACCTCGGCGCGGAGGCGGTGGAGATGTTTCAGCGCCTCGAAGCCGGAGATGTATTTGGAGGCGCCCGTCTGCGTCGCGATCCGTCCGTCGAGCGACTGCCCGAGCTGGGCGACGACGAGCGGCCCGGCCGACGGGGCGGGCGTCAGGGGCGCGGGGTCGGCGACGGGTATCGGGTTCATGAGGCTCCAAGATAGCGCGGCGCCGGCGCCGGCGCCACGGCGGCGGGCGCATTCTCGGCGGGACGCGGCTTCGCCGGTTCGCGCCAGGGCTGACGCTTGAACCAGCCGATCGCGTAGGCGGTGGCGACGATGGCCGCGAAGCCGGTTCCGTTCACCAGAAGCTGGGTCCAGACATCCCGGCCGATGACATCGAGCCACCAGGAATTGAACCGCGCGACGACCAGCGAGGTGAGGAAGACGGCGAGGGACTGCGTGCCCACCTTGCGGATCACCGGCACGACGAGAAGCACCCCGTCCCGCGCGACCCAGGCGCGGCCGGCGGCGCCGATCGCGGTCCAGACCAGCGGCAGGAGCGCGGCGAGATGAAGAAGCTGGAGCGCGCCGATCCGCCATTCGTCCGGCAGCGCGCCGATCGAGGCATAGGCCCGAACCAGCCAGGCGTCGAGCGCCGGCGAGAGCGCCCTGATCGTGTCGACATAAGCGTAGGGCGCGGTGAAGAGCGCGAGCGCGGCGAGGGCGACGACGGCGCCGCGGGATCGGAGCCCGCCGATGGCGCGGCCCCCCTCGCGGAGCCGCACCCCGCCCGGACCGACCGCCGCCCAGGCGAGATAGGCGACGCCGAGGAAGTGAAGATAGCGGAGCGCGCCGAGCCCGGTCTTGCCGATCAGCGGGTCGATCCAGTCTCGCGCCTCGCGGATATGCGCGGAGACCGTCCAGGCGGAGGGGAGATAGTCGCCGTTGTAGATGCGGAACCAGGCGAAGGGCACGGTGAGAAGGAGGAACGCGCCCACCGCCCGGAGCCGCGCCGGCGTCACCTTCGGCGCCGGGAGCCAGCGCATCCCATAGGCGAAGCCGGTGAAGAAGACGAGCTGCCAGCCGAAGGGGTTGAAGAACCACGTCCCCTCCCCCCAGGGGTTCGAGGGCAGGATCAGGAAGGAGAACGCGGCACCGATCTCCGCCGCCCAGGCGCCGAGCGCATGGGTCTCGGCCGGGTCGGTCATGTAGGCCCAGAAGGCGAACTGCGTCGCCAGCCAGAATGCCGCGACGAGGCCGAGGAAGCCCGGCAGCCCGCCGAACCGGTGCGCCGCCATCGCCAGCGGGACGAGGGCGAGGATCACCAGATACATCGGCAGGATGTCGAAGAGGCCCGGCACGTTGGTGAGGGTGAAGAAGCCCGGCACGGCCACTGCCGGGTCGGTGAAGATGCCGGCGACCGGCCACCACTCCCGGTAAAGCTCGTCCGCGTGGCCGAGCCCGGTGGCGTCGAGCCCCACCATCAGCACGGCGCAGGCGAAGATCACCATCAGGTGCGCCCAGTATACCTGCCAGACCCGATAGGCGACGCGCGCCGCGCCCATCGCCCAGCCGCGCTTCACGAAGACCGCGCCGAAGGCGAGCGCCGAGGCGAAACCGGAGCAGAAGACGAAGATCTCCGTCGCATCGGAAAACCCGAACCGCGCGGGGATCCAGAGCGTCCAAGTCGTGTTGTAGGTATGCGCGAGCAGGATGATGAACATCGCCAGCCCGCGAAAGAAATCGAGCCGGAGGTCCCGCTCCTTCCCGGCCGCCACGCCGCCTTCCGCCCTCACGCTCCCTGCCGTCACGCGCCGCTCCCGGTCCGAGGCGAGATGTCCCTAGCCCGGAAATACGGCGGACGCGCGCGGAACCGACGCCGCTTCACCCGAACGTGAGGCGGCGTCAGCCGTCGTCAGGGCGCGGCCCGTTCCGCGCCGGCCGCGACGGGCCTAGGCTCCCTCCATGGCCCGGCTGGCGCCCTTCCTCCTCCTCGCGCTCATCGCGGCGCTCGGCGGGGGCGCGGGCGGGCCTGCCGTCGCGGGCGCGGCGCTCCTCGGCGGCCTCGCCGGCTTCGCGCTCTTTCACGCCAGTTTCGGCTTCACCTCGGCCTGGAGGCGGATGGCGCGGGAGCGGCGGGGCGCGGGGCTCCGCGCGCAGATGCTGCTGATCGGCGCGACCTGCCTTATCTCCTATCCGCTGATCGGCGCCGGGGCGGCGGGCGGCGTCGTCGCGCCGATGGGCCTCGCCTCCGCCTCTGGCGCGCTCCTCTTCGGCGTCGGCATGCAGCTTGGCGGCGGGTGCGCCTCGGGCACGCTCTATACGGCCGGCGGCGGCTCGACGCGGATGATGGCGACGCTCGCCGCCTTCGTCGCCGGCTCCTTCATCGCCACGGCGCATTGGGGCTTCTGGAGCGCGCTGCCCGCCTTCGGCGGCGTCTCGCTGTTTGGCGCGCTGGGGCCGTTCGGCGCGCTGGCGGCGATCTTCGTCTTCTGCGGCGCCGTCACCCTTGGTTCGATGTGGATCGAACGATCATCGCATGGCGATCTGGAGCCGGATCGGCCCCTCATCTCCCTCCTTCGTGGACCGTGGCCGCTCTGGCTCGGCGCGCTGGCGCTGGCGGCGGTTGGGATCGGCTCGATGCTGCTGCTCGGCCACCCCTGGGGCATCACCTCCGCCTTCGCGCTCTGGGGCGCGAAGCTCTGGCAGGGCGCGGGCGGCGACCTCGCCGGCTGGACCTATTGGGAAGGCTGGCGGCAGGGCCAACTCGCCGCCCCGGTTTTCGCCGACGGGATCTCGGTGATGAATTTCGGGATCATCGCGGGGGCGATGGCGGCCTCGGCGCTGGCGGGACGCTTCGCGCCGCGGCTCCAGCTCTCCGCGCGAGAGATTGGGACAGCAGTTCTGGGAGGCTTGCTGATGGGTTACGGCGCGCGGCTCGCCTATGGCTGCAACATCGGCGCCTATCTCGGCGGGCTGGTTTCCGGCTCTTTGCACGGCTTCTGGTGGCTCGCCTTCGCCTGGCCCGGAAGCCTGATCGGCGTGCGGCTTCGCGCCGCGCTGTCGATGGACCCGCCGCTTTCTTCGCGCGTCGCCTGAAAGGAGACTCCGATGCGACTGACCTTACTCGCGTTTTTCCTCCTCGCCTCCACCGCGACGGCCGCCCCGGCGCCGCGCGACGGCTGGGTCGTGATCCCGACGGGGCATGGCCATGCGGAACTGGTGCAGCGGGTGAAGGCGGCGGCGGCGGCCAACGAAATGGGCGTCGTCACCGAGGCCGGGCCGACCGAGGCGGCGGCGGCGCGAGGCGTGACGATCCCCGGCAACCGGGTGATCGGCGTCTTCCGCAACGATTTCGCGGTGCGGATGCTGGCCGCCTCCGAGGCTGCGATGATCGAGGCGCCGGTGCGGT
>CALFYQ010000264.1 GCA_937952085.1 uncultured Paracoccaceae bacterium
GCCGGCATGGACCCGGTAGAGGAACACCTCCCGGCCCGTGTCGGATTTCTGCTGAACCCGCACCGTGCCGTCGAGGAGAAGGAGGAGGTTGTCGGCGGACTGGCCGGGCTCGAAGATCTGCGTCCCGGCCGGGACGGAGACGATCTTGCTGCCGTTCACCAGATCGGCGCGCAGATCGGCCGGCAGCCGCTTCAGCCCTTCGAAGCGGTCGATCCAGCTTGTCGCGGCCTGATCCATGGGCGCGCCCCCTCTCCCGCCGCCGCCTCGGGCGGCGCAGGCCATAATTCAACAGAACCGGAGTGGAGAAAAGCGCCCGCGACGGGCGAAGCGGCCGGGCGGCGCGCGGCGTAGCGTCGCCGCGCGCCGCCGCATCTCAGTCGTCGGCGACAGCCGGCTCCAGTGTTTCGTGCTCGTCGGCGAGCACCCTGTCCCGCTGCAGTTCGAGCCACATCGCGTTCACCACGGCGAAGACGGCGGCGAGCGGAAGGCCGAGCAGCCAGGCGAAATACCACATCGTTCCGTATCACTCAGTAGACCGTGTCGGAGCTCTTGGCGACGTCGTCCTCCGTCACCTTGCCCCAGAGCACGCGGTAGACCCAGGCGGTGTAGGCGAGGATCAGCGGCATGAAGATCGCCGTCGCCACCAGCATGGTGAAGAGCGTCTGGTGCGAGGAGGAGCTGTCCCACACCGTCAGCGACGAGCGCGGGTCGAGAGAGGAGGGCAGGATGAACGGAAACATCGTCAGCCCGACCGATGAGATCACGCCGAAGATGCCCAGCTTCGACCAGAGGAGGGTCGAAAGCTCCCGGCCGGCGCGGAGCCCCTTCACCGCCATCGCCATGCCGGCGAAGCCCGCAAGCGGGGCGACGACGATCCACGGCCGCTCCGCATAGGCCGCGAGCCAGGTGCCGCCGCGCGTCACGTCCGAATAGAGCGGGTTCGAGGGCCCGTCCGTCACCGCCTCGCCGACAAGGGCGTAGCCGTCGACGCCGAAGGCGAGCCAGAGCCCGGCCAGCGCATAGCCGGCCATCGCCACCAGGCCCGTCACCGAGCAGATCGCCCGCGCCCGCGCCGCCACCGCCCCCTCCGCCTTCAGCGAGAGCCAGGCCGCGCCATGGGTCAGCAGCATCGAGAGCGAGACGGCGCCGGCAAGCAGCGCAAAGGGGTTCAGAAGGCCGAGGAACTTGCCATAGAAGCTCCCTTCATAGCGAGCGAAAAGGTCCGGCGTCAGCTCGAAGGGCACGCCCTGGAGCACGTTGCCGACCGCGACGCCGAAGATCAGCGCCGGGGAACCGCCCCGCCGACGAAGAGCGCCCAGTCCCAGCCGCTCCGCCACGCCGCGCTCTCCCGCTTCGAGCGATACTTGAACCCGACGGGGCGCAGGATCAGCGCCGCCAGCACCGCGAACATGGCGAGATAGAAGCCGGAAAAGCTGACCGCATAGAGCGGCGGCCAGGCCGCGAAGATCGCCCCGCCGCCGAGGATGAACCAGACTTGGTTGCCCTCCCAGACCGGGCCGATCGTGTTGATGACGACGCGCCGCTCGAGGTCGGTCCGCCCGACGAATGGGAGAAGCGCGCCTACCCCCATGTCGAACCCGTCGGTCAGCGCGAAGCCGATCAGGAGGACGCCGAGCAGCAGCCACCAGACGACGCGGAGTACTTCATAGCTGATCAGCTCATTGAGGATCACGGCCCTTACTCCGCCGTCGCGAACGGGCCCTGCCCGTCATGGGTGCGGAGCCGGTGTTCGTGCCGCGCCTCCCAGATTTCCGTCTCCTCGACGTCCTGATGCGGGCCCGTGCGGATGTATTTCAGCATCAGCCCCATCTCGATGACGAAGAGAACCGAGTAGAAGATCGCGAAGCCCGCCAGCGTCAGCAGAAGCTCCTCAACGCTCAGATGGCTGACCGACAGCGCCGTCGGCAGCACGCCGTCCACTGTCCAGGGCTGCCGGCCGAACTCCGCCACGAACCAGCCGAGCTCCGCCGCGATCCAGGGCGCCGGGATCATCAGGACGGCGAGCCGCAGCGCCCAGCGCGGATAGCTCTGCCCGCGGAAACTCGACCGCCAGAAGAAATAGGCCATCAGCGCGATGAAGGAGAAGCCGAGCGCCACCATGATCCGGAACGCCCAGAAAAGCGGCCAGACCGTCGGCACCGTGTCCCAGGCCGCCTTCGCGATCAGCGCGGCGTCGGCCTCCCGCGGGTCCTCGACGTAGCGCTTGAGAAGGAGCGCGTAGCCGAGATCGCCGCCATGCGCCTCGAACGTGTCGCGCACCGGCTGCGGCGCCGCGCCCCGCTGCTCGCGGATCGTCATCAGCGCGTCATAGGCGATGACGCCGCTGTGGATGCGGGCCTCCGCCTCCTCCACCAGCTTGTCGATGCCGGCGATCTCGGTGGTAAGCGAGCGGGTGCCGATCAGGCCCATCACCCAGGGGACATGGACGGCGTAATGCGTCTCCCGCGCCTCCTGGTCCGGCAGGCCGAAAAGGGTGAAGGAGGCCGGCGCCGGCTGCGTCGTCCACATCCCCTCCATCGCCGCGAGCTTCATCCGCTGGTTATGCGTGGTCTCGTAGCCCGACTCGTCCCCGAGCACGACGACCGAGAGCGCCGAGGCGAGGCCGAAGGAGGCGGCGACCGTGATCGACCGCCGCGCCAGTTCCTGATGCCGGCCCTTCAGCAGATACCAGGCCGAAACGCCGAGCACGAAGACCGATGCCGTCACATAGCCGGCCGAGACGGTGTGGACGAATTTCGCCTGCGCCACCTCGTTGAACATGACCTCGAAGAAGGAGGTCATCTCCATCCGCATCGTGTCCGGGTTGAAGACGGCGCCGACCGGGTTCTGCATCCAGCCGTTGGCGATCAGGATCCACAGCGCCGAGAAGTTGGAGCCGATCGCCACCAGCCAGGCGACGACGAGATGGCCGACCCGCGAAAGCTTGTCCCAGCCAAAGAAGAAGAGCCCCACGAACGTGGCCTCGAGGAAGAAGGCCATCAGCCCCTCGATCGCCAGCGGCGCGCCGAAAACGTCGCCGACATAGTGGCTGTAATAGCTC
>CALFYQ010000265.1 GCA_937952085.1 uncultured Paracoccaceae bacterium
CTGCTTCTTGTGCTCCTTGACCCAGTCGATCTTCTCCTGGGTGAAGCCTTCCTTGTCGTAGATGAAGCCGCCGGAATCCGAGAGCGTCACCGGCTTGCCGCCGCGGTGGAGGATCTTCTCCGCCGCATGGGTCGCCACGTTGCCAGAGCCGGAGATCACCACCGTCTTGCCGTCGATCTCCTGGCCGATGTGGTGGAGCATGTCCTCGAGGAAGTAGACGGCACCGTATCCGGTCGCCTCCGGCCGCATCAGCGAGCCGCCATATTCGAGGCCCTTGCCGGTCAGCACGCCCTCGAAGCTGTTCGTGATGCGCTTGAACTGGCCGAACATGTAGCCGATTTCCTTGCCGCCGACGCCTATGTCGCCGGCCGGCACGTCGATGTTCGCCCCGACATGCCGGTAGAGCTCGGTCATGAAGCTCTGGCAGAAGCGCATGATCTCATGCTGCGACTTGCCCTTCGGGTCGAAATCCGCGCCGCCCTTGCCGCCGCCCATAGGGAGGCCCGTCAGCGAGTTCTTGAAGGTCTGCTCGAAGCCGAGGAACTTCAGCACGCTCTGGTTGACCGAGGGGTGGAACCTGATGCCGCCCTTGTACGGGCCGATCGAGTTGTTGAACTGGACCCGGTAGCCGCGGTTGACCTGAACCTCGCCGTTGTCGTCGGCCCAGGAGACGCGGAAGGAGATGATCCGGTCCGGCTCGGCCATCCGCTCGAGCACCTTGATCTTCTCGTAGACAGGATTGGCGTTGATGAACGGGATCACCGTCTCGGCCACCTCATGGACGGCCTGCTGGAATTCCGTTTCGCCCGGATTGCGCTTCACAACCCAATCCATGAAGTCGCTGAGACTGACCGCCATGGCGTTTCCCCTGCTTTGTTTTTCGGCCGTGCGGCGCGCTGTCGCACGGAGCCGGCGGGCGGACCCTGCGCCCGCCCGGCGCGGCCGGTCAAGCCCGATCCGCGGCCTCCGTGCGCTTCGTCACGCCGATCCGTCGAAGATTCGCCGCAAAGCCGGCCTTCCGGGCGCCGCGAACCCGGGGCGGGGCTTTGTCATCGGGGATCGCCGCCCGCCGTCTTGGGCGAGGGGGCGAGGCCGCCCGGCAGGGGGCGAAGGCGGCGCTTGAGGGCGCGAAGACGGCCGATCTCGATCTCGCCGTCACGCCGTTCCACGCGATGACGCTAAAGGCATTGGCGACGGACGTCCCGCCCGGCGTCCACGCGATCCGCTTCGACATCCGGGCGAAGGGCGCAACGAACGGCGCGACCTCACCGACCCTCGCGCCGACGGCGGCCGAAAGGCGGCGGCCGCGGACCGCGCCGGCCCGGCGCGGAAGCGGAAGCTACGGGTGCGCGTCGCCGACGTCCTCCGCCGCCGGCGCGGCGGCCGGCTCAGCCCGCGGCGGCGCCGGCGAGGTCCCTCAGCCGCGCCACCATCGCCCGGAGCCCGTTCGAGCGCTGCGCCGAAAGGTGCTGGTCGAGGCCGAGCCGGGCGAGCGCGCCTTCCACGTCCTCCGCCGCGATCTCCTTCGGCGTGCGGCCGGAAAGGAGGAGCCGCAGCACCGCGATCAGCCCGCGCACGATCAGCGCGTCGCTGTCGCCGTCGAAATGCAGCTGGCCGCCTTCGAGCCGCGGCGCGATCCAGACCTGGCTGGCGCAGCCTTCGACCTTGGTGAGCGGCGATTTCAGCCGCTCGTCCATCGGCGGCATCGCCTTGCCGAGGTCGATCACGTAGCGGTACTTGTCCTCCCAGTCGTCGAGGAAGGCGAAGGTCTCCTCAACTTCGTCGAAGCTTTCCGCGTTCATGTCAGCTCCCTTTCGCCGTCGAGATAGAGGCGGCGCGCGGCGGCGTCCAGCCGCGCGGCGGGCGGCGGCCTTCCCTTTCGGCCGCGCCTGTGTCTCTTTGCGGCCTCAGCGGATGGGCGGCCAAGGGGAGGCGCGCGATGCGGCGGCGGGACATGGTGTTGATCGGATGCGCGGCGCTGGCCCTGGCCGGCTGCGAATTCGCAGATCCGATCGTCGCGGAGCGGCCGGACCCGGAGACGCTGCTGCCGCCGAAGGTCGCCGTCACGCGGATCGAGACGCTGGAGCTCGGCCGGCTCGCCGAAGGCTATGTCCTCACCGCCTTCGGCGACGCGCCGGGCGGCGGCTACTACCAGCCGGAGCTGAAGCTGCGCTACGGCGGCGCGACGGCGGCGGACGGGTTCTACGAGTTCGACTTCCTCGTCCGCCCGCCCGAGGATCCGGCGAAGTACGCCGGCGCGCCCGAATCCGCGCGGCGGATGCGCGCCGATACGGCCCTGACGGTGCAGCAGCTTCGCGGCGCGCGCGGCGTTCGCGTCTGGTCCGCGTCCGACTCGGTCGAAGGCCGCTTCTGAGGCGTAGGGCGGGCCGCCGAGCGGCCCGCAGCCGGCCCGCTTTCCCTCACCGGCCGAGGGTCGAGGCGCGGCGTCGCGGCGCCGGTGCCACAGTGAAAAGATTTTAAAGTCGTTCGCGATAAAGTATCTTTCTAAGTAGTAGCGCCCGCCCTATATGAACGGCGTTTTCTCGTGGGGCTTCCGAACATGCGCCGTCTTCTCCTCGCCGCGATGGTCGCGGCGGCCTCGCCATGCGCGCAGGCCTCGACGGTCGCGGAGCCCGCACCGGCCGAAGCCTCGCTCGACGCGCCGGCGCATGTCTGGCGGGCGCCGGGCGCGGCGCCCTGCCGGCAGGCGGACGGCTCGAACCCCTGCTGGGACGGCGACCGCGTCTTCGACGCCGCCATCGCCTATGGCGACATGACCGCGGAGGAGCGCGACGCCCTCCGCGCCGCCCGCGCCGAGGGCCGGATGGAGCCGGACGAGATCTGCGACGGCGACATCGTCTCCAATTCCGGCGTGAAGAACGGCCGCGCCTTCTACGAGCCGCGCGAGTTCGTCGCCTTCGACCGCGACTGGCTGGAAAGCCATTTTGAGCCCTACCGCGTCACCGAGGACGGGCGCGCCTGCATCCCCGCCCGCGCCTTCGGCGCCTGGCGCGAGGTCGCGGCCTGCGGCAACGCGGTGCGCCTGATCGCCCGCGCGGCCGAGGTCGCCGCGGTGGCGGACGCACGGTCGGGCGCGACCAGCCTCTTCTCCAGCTCGACCGCCGACGCCTTCTCCTGGACCGGCTCGACCGCGCCGACCCCGCAGGCGCCGATCGCGCTGACGCCCGGCGGCGTGTCGACCGGCGGCGGCTCCACCGGCGGCGGCTCGACGGGGGGAACCACCTCCGGCGGCGGGACAACGGATGGCGGCTCGACCGGGGGCGGGACGACGACGGGCGGCGCGACCACGACGGGCGGCGCGACCACCAATGGCGGCACGACGACGACGGGCGGCGGCGCGAACGTTCCCGGCGGCGCGATCACCCCCGGCGGGGCGACCACGCCCGGCGGCACGACGACGGCGGGCGGCTCCCCCGGCATCGACGCGACGATCCCCGAAACCCGGATCTCCGAGGTGGCGACCCGCACGCCGGCGACGCCCGCGACCCCGGCGCGCCCGGACCTGCCGAGCCTGCCGCGCACGCCCGCCCTCACCGAAGCCTTCTCCCCGCCGGCGATCCTGCCGGAGACGTTCATGGCGACGGCGTCCACCCAGCCCGCCATGGTCGCCGCCGTGCCGCTGCCGGCGACCTGGTCGCTCCTCGGGGCCGCCTTCGCCGCCTTCGGCGTCCTCCGCCGGCGCCGCGGCTAGGTTTCAAGCGCGGCGGCCCAGAACGCCGTCTCTAACCGACAGGCCTCGCCGAAGATCCGCAGGAGGCCGGGCCAGCGCGGCGAAGCTTCCGGCGCGGGCCCAAGCCGCCGCGCCGCCGCCGCTTCGAGGAGCCGCGCATCCCGCGCCGCCGCGGCGCCGTATTCCGCGCCGGCATAGGCCTCGATCCAGGCCGCATAGCGCGGATCGGCCGGCCTCGGCCCTTCGGCGAGACGCGCGCCGATCTCGGCGTAGCCGATCACGCAGGGGGTGAGCGCCGCGATGAGGTCGAGTTCGTCGCCGACGAGGCCGAGATCCATGACGTAGCGGGTGTAGGCGACCGTCGCCGGCGCCTTCGGCACCGCGTCCAGCGCGGCGCGGTCGATCCCCTCCGCGGCGCAGAGCCCGACATGGAGCGAAAGCTCCGTTTCCGAGAGCGCGAGCGCCACCCGCGCCGCCGCCTGCATCGTCTCGAGATCGCCGGCCTTCACCGCGAGGAGCGCCCAGGCCCGCGCGAAATGGACGAGGAAGAGATAGTCCTGCTTGAGATAACGCAGGAACGCCGCGCCCGGCAGGTCCCCCCGCCCCAGCGCCTCCACGAATTCGTGCCGCGTATAGCGATCCCATTCCGCGCGGTTGGCCTCGCGGAGCCGCGCGAAAAGCGGTGAGCCGTAATCGTTCATCGGGCGCCTCCGAAGGCGTGGAAATGGTGGATCGGCCCGTGCCCCGAGCCGACCGAAAGCGCGCCCGAAGCGGCGATGCCCGCGGCGACGAAGGCCTTGGCCCGCCGCGCCGCCTCCGCCAGGGGCCGCCCGAGCGCCAGTTCCGCGGCGAGGGCGGAGGAAAGGCTGCACCCCGTCCCGTGCGTGTTCCGCGTCTCGATGCGCGCGCCGCGGAGCCAGACCGCGCCTTCGGGGCCGAGCAGCAGGTCCGGGCTCTCCGCCCCGCCGAGATGCCCGCCCTTCAGCAGCACGGCCTTCGCCCCGGCGGCGCGGAGCGCCTCGGCCGCCGCCAGCATCTCCGCTTCGGTCCGCGCCTCCGCCCCGCCCGAAAGCGCGGCGGCTTCCGGCAGGTTCGGCGTCACCACATCGGCCAGCGGCAGGAGGCGCGCCCGCACCGCGCCCACCGCGGCCGGGTCCAGCAGCGGCGCCCCGCCCTTCGCCACCATCACCGGGTCGAGCACGACGAAGGGCGGGCGCCGCCGCGCCAGAACCTCGGCCACCGCCGCGGCGATCTCGGCCGTCGCGATCATGCCGATCTTCACCGCGTCGACGCGCACGTCGTCGAAGACCGTCTCGATCTGCGCCGCGACGAACTCGGGCGGGACGAGGCGAACCCCCGCCACGCCCCGCGTGTTCTGCGCCGTCAGCGCGGTCAGCGCCGCCATCGCATAGGCGCCGGAGGCCGAGATCGCCTTGATGTCGGCCTGGATCCCGGCCCCACCCGAAGGGTCGGAGCCGGCGATGGAAAGAACGTTCGGGATCATCCGCGCCTCCATGCGTCGCGCAGCGCGCGCGCCGCCGCTTCCGGGTCCGCCGCGCCGGCGATGGCGGAGACGACGGCGAGCCCCGCCGCCCCCAGCGCCTTCAGGGGCGCCGCGTCCGCCGCCGTCACGCCGCCGATGACGACCACCGGCCGCCGCGCGCCGCGCACGATCCGCGCGACGCCGTCAAGGCCGAGCGGCGCCGTCGCATCCGGCTTCGTCGCGGTGGCGCGAAGCGGGCTCGCGCCGAGATAGTCCACCGCGTCCCAGTCCACCGCGCCAAGCTGGCGCTCGGTCTCGATGGTGAGGCCGATCAGAGCCTCCGGCCCGAGCGCGGCGCGCGCCTCGGAGACGGAAAGGTCCCCCTGCCCGAGATGGACGCCCGCCGCCCCCGCCGCCTTCGCCGCGCCGACCCGGTCGTTGACGAGGAGCGGCACGCCGAAGGGCGCGAGCGCCGCGATCAGCGCCCGCGCCATCGCCGCAACGTCCGCGTCCGACGCCGCCTTGTCGCGAAGTTGAATCACCCCTGCCCCGCCCCGCGCCGCCCTCACCGCCGTCTCGACGAGGCCGCAGGGCGCCGCCGGGTCGGTGACATAGGTCAGCGCATAATCCGGCGCCGGCCTCATGCCGCGCTCACCTTCGCGCCGGCGTCGAGCGCCGCGCCGTCGAGCGCCGCCAGCGCGTCGAGGAAGCGCCAGGCGAAGGAGCCCGGCCCCTCCGCCGCCTTGCCCGCGATCTCTCCGGCGAGGCCGTAATAGGCAAGCGCCGCGGCGGCCGCCTCCAGCCGGTCTCCGCCGGCGGCGAGGAAGGCGGCGACGACGCCGGTCAGCGAGCAGCCGAGCGCGGTGAGCCGCGGCATGGTGGGGTGCCCGTTGGCGATGCGAAAGGCCCGCGCCCCGTCGGTGACGAAATCTACCGGGCCGGTGACGGCCACCACGCCGCCCGTCTCCTCCGCCAGCGCCCGCGCCGCCGCCTCGGCCGCCGCCACCTCGTCGCCGGCGTCGACGCCGCGCCCGGCCCCGCCGCCGCCCGCAAGGGCGAGGATTTCGGAGGCGTTGCCCCGCACCGCATCCGGTTTGAGCGCGAGGAGCCGCGCCGCCGTCTCGCGCCGATAGGCGGTCGCGCCCGCCGCCACCGGGTCGAGCGCCCAGGGCGTGCCGGCAGCCCTCGCGGCGGCGGCGGCCTCCGCCATCGCCTCGACCCAAGGGGGGGAGAGCGTGCCGATGTTGACCGTCAGCGCCGAGGCGATGGCGGCGAACTCCGCCGCCTCCTCCCGCGCGTGGATCATCGCGGGCGCCGCGCCGGCGGCGAGCAGCACATCCGCCATCCGCTCCATCGCGACGTAGTTGGTGATGTTGTGAACGAGCGGCGCGGTCCGCCGCATCGCTTCGAGCCGTGCTCCGGGCTTCATCTCTCGCCTCCCTCCGGGGGAGGAGGGCGGCGGCGCGGGCGCGTGTGAGCCGGGACCGACGCGACTTCCTCCGCCGGCATGATCCGGTTCAGGTTCCAAGGGTGCTTCTCAGCCCGGTCGCCCGGACGCCCCTGTCGCGGGAGGGAGCCTGCCGCGTGCGCGCCCGGCTTTCAAGGGGCGCGGCGGCAGGTCCGCGCCCAACTCACGCGATGGCGCAGCCAACGAAGGCAGAAGGGCGCGCCGCCGCTCATCGCTCCCGGCTCGTGCGATCAGCACGGGCCGCGCCCGCCCCTCCAATCAGGCGGGCGCGGCCCGGCCGTCACACGCGGCTCGGTCAGAGGTCGGGGCGACGAGTTAAAGCGCCCATGCCGAACGGATCGGGCGCCCGCCCAGGCGCGGCCGTGTCCCTTCGCGCGCAGTTCAGCAGTGAACTCGAACCAGGGTGCTCAGAGTTTGAACGCGCGCTCTCAGGCCCCGACCGGCACGATCTTCACGCCCTTCCGGCTCGCGGAAAGGGCGATCTCGCCGCGGCGGAGGCGGAGCGCGTCTTCGCCGAACGCCTCCCGCCGCCAACCCTGGAGCGCCTTCACGTCCGGCTCCTCCTCATGCGCCAGCGCGTCGATCTCCGCCGAAGATGCGATGAGCCGCTGCGCGACGCCGAGATCGTCCGCCTTCGCCTTCAGGAGGACGCGCAGAAGCTCCGCCACCGCCTGCCCGCCCGGGCGCTGCTTCACCGGCCGCTCCGCCGGCGTCTCCGGCTCCATCGGCGCGGCGAGGCCGGCGGCGACCGCGGCGAGGATCGCCTCCAGCGCCTCGCCCTTCCGGCCCTCGCGCTGGAGCGAGCGGCTTTCGAGCAGTTTCTCCCGCGTCGTCGGCCGGCTCGCGGCGATCTCGAGGAGCGCGTCGTCCTTCAGGATGCGGCCGCGCGGCACGTCGCGCTCCTGCGCCGACCGCTCCCGCCACTCGGCGAGGGCGCGCACCACGCCGAGAAACCGCGGGTCGGTCGAGCGGGTCTTCAGCCGCTTCCAGGCCTCCTCCGGCTCGACGATATAGGTCTCCTTCGCGCGGAGCGCCTCGAACTCGGCCGCGACCCATTCGAGCCGGCCGGTGTCCGCCAGCTTCTTCGAGAGCTTCTCGTAGATGACGCGGAGATGCGTCACGTCCCCCGCCGCGTAGGCGAGCTGCTTTTCCGAAAGCGGCCGACGCGCCCAGTCGGTGAAACGGGAGGACTTGTCGAGCGGCGCGCCCGCCAGCCCCTTCACCAGCGTCTCGTAGCTCACCTGGTCGCCGAAGCCGCAGACCATCGCGGCGATCTGCGTGTCGAAGATCGGCGATGGCACCTCGCCGACGAGATTGACGAAGATCTCCACGTCCTGCCGCGCGGCGTGGAACACCTTCACCACGTTCGGGTCCCGCATCAGCGCGAAGAGCGGGGCGAGGTCGAGCCCGGCCAGCGGGTCGATCAGCGCCGCGTTCTCCGGGTCCCCCTTGGCGCGCGGGCGCGCCAACTGCACGAGGCAGAGCTGCGGCCAGTAGGTCCGCTCCCGCATGAATTCCGTGTCGATCGTGACATAGGGGCCCGCCGCCATTTCGCGGCAGATTTCCTCCAGCCCCGCCTGCGTCTCGATCAGGCGCCAGCCATCCGCCATCGTCCGCCCTTCGCCATTCTATCTACACAAATTCTCTGTAGCGGCCCAGTCACGGATTGTATATCGGCCGCTGGCTTCGACGCCGCGCGAGGGGCTGACGCGACACTGGTCGACCACGAAGGCGTAGGGAAGGCCCGCCGGCGCGGTCGCGCCGGGGCGTGAGGCCGCGGCCTCGGAACGGCGGCTGATGTTGCTGCATCCGTTCCGGTCGCAGCTGCGATCCGCAGTTCGGGCGCAGGCTGGCCGCCGCGCCGCGCCCGAAGCGGCGCACCGAGGGGAACGATCGCCCGGGTCGCGCGTTCCTTTCACCCGGGTGCTATTCCGGGCTGCGAGGGGGACGCAATGACGCGGCGCGCGCCGTAATCTCGCCCCATATTCGTATGAGCACGAGACGCCGAAATCGGCGAAGGAGAATCGACATGTTGGCACGCATGGCCCTGATTGCGGGCGCGACCGCCCTGGTGGCGGCCTGCCAGCCGGACGGAACCGTGGGCGAGCGCACCGGCGCGGGCGCCATCATCGGCGGCGTCGGCGGCGCCGTCGCGGGCGCGCTGATCGGCGGGCGCAAGGGCGCCCTGATCGGCGGCGGCATCGGCGCGGTGGCCGGCGCGGGCGTCGGCGCGGTGCTCGACGCGCAGCAGCGCGAGCTCGAGGCGAACCTCGCCGGCACCGGCGCGACGGTCACGAACACCGGCGAGGAGCTACTGGTGAACCTCCCCGCCGGGGTGACCTTCGCCTTCAACAGCGCCGACATCCAGCCGCGCTTCGTCGAGCCGCTGACCAAGACGGCCCGCACGCTGGCGAACTATCCCGATTCCACCATCGACGTGATCGGCCATACCGACTCCGTCGGCGCGGAGAGCTACAACTACGATCTCAGCCTGCGGCGCGCCGATACGGTGGCGAACTTCCTGATCCGGCGCGGCGTCGCCGGCGGCCGGGTCGCCGCCTATGGCCGCGGCGAGACCGAGCCGATCGCCTCGAACGACACCGAGGCGGGCCGCGCCCGCAACCGGCGGGTCGAGCTGGTGATCACGCCGACGAAGGGCTGAGCGCGGCGAGCGCCGCGCGCGTCGCCTCGTCGAAGCGCGCGGGCCGCCCGGAAAGGCTCATGCAGGCGAAGGAGACGCGGGCGCGGAAAAGCGCCTGCGCGCCCCGGAATACATTCTGCGACAGCGTCGCGGAGGCCCGGCGGGCCTCCGCCACCTCCGTCTCCACCCGGATCACGTCGCCATAGCGGGCGGGCGAGAGATAATCCGCCTCCACGCGCGTCACGACGAAGACGATCCCCGCCTCCCGCATCGAATTCTGGTCGACGCCAAGCTCGCGGAGCGCGTCCGACCGCGCCCGCTCGATGAAGCGGAGGTAGTTCGCGTAATAGACGACCCCGCCCATATCCACGTCCTCGTAATGGACGCGGAACTCCTCGACATGCGGCACGGGTCAGGCCACGGCGGAGGGCCGCGCCTTCATGCGGCCATGCCATTCGAGGAGCGCGTCGCAGCCCTCGGGCGGCCCCCGCCGCAGCACGCGCATGAAGTCGAGCGCCACCCAGGCGGTGATGTCGGCGATGCTGAACCGCTCTCCCGCCACGAACGGGCTCTCCCGCAGCCGGGCGTCGAGGCCCTGAAGCGCCGCCTCCATCCGCGGGATGCAGGCCCGGCCCCATTGCGGCACCTGCTCATGCTCCAGAGCCTGCATCGCCGGGATCGTGTGGCGCGCGACGAAGGCGATGTTCATCAGGACGGAGAACTCCATCCGCCGCTGCCACATCTCGATCCGCGCCGCTTCGAGCGCGTCGGCGCCCATCAGGTTCGGCGCGGGGTGGAGCGCCTCGACATAGCGGCAGATCGCCACCGTCTCCGAAAGGAACGAGCCGTCGGAAAGCTCCAGCACCGGAACGTGATGGGTGCCGGCCTTCCGCCGATGCTCCTCGCCGAAATGCTGGCCGCCCATGATGTCGACCTCGACGCGCTCGATCTCGATGGCTTTCTCCGCGAGGAAGATCGAGACGCGGCGCGGGTTCGGCGCGCGGCGGGATTCGAAGAGGCGGACCAGGCTCGGAAGGCTCATCTCAGGCCCGCCGCGCCAGCGCCGTCAGCGCGCCCATCGCCATCAGGAGGGCGCCGCCCGTCCGGTTCACCCAGCGAAGGATCGAGGGCCGCGTCATCTTCTCCCGGAGCGTGCCCGCCGCCAGCGCGTAGAGAAGCGCGTTGACCGCGCCGAGCAGCGTGAACGTGGCGACGAGGATCGCCAGCTGCGGCGCCGCCGGCAGGTCATGCGAGACGAACTGCGGCAGGAAGGCGATGAAGAAGACGATGCTTTTCGGGTTGGTCGCCGTCACCGCGAAGGCGTGGAGGCACATTTCCGGCCCGGTCTTGTCCGCCCGCGCCGCCTTCGGCAGGCCCGCCTCCGCCGGCGCCCGGAAAAGCTTCCAGCCGAGCCAGACGAGATAGGCCGCGCCGAGCCATTTGAGCGCGGTGAAGAGGAGCGACGAGGCGGCGAGCAGCGCGCCGAGCCCGACCACCGCCAGCGTGATCGCCAGGAGATCGCCGAGAAAGACCCCGAGCGTCATCCAGATCGCCACCTTCCGCCCGGCGCCGAGCGCATAGGCGGTCACGAGCAGGATCGTCGGGCCGGGGATCGCGAGCAGCACCGCCGATGCGGCGGCGAAGGCGAGCCAGAGGTCGAGGGGCATGATCGAGGCTCCTGAAGGACGCGCCGAGGGAACCCCGCGCGCGCGGCCCGGTCAAGCGCGGCGGCGGGATTGCCCGCGCCTAGCCATCCCGCTCCCGTCACGACGCGAGTGTTGCGCGCCCGCCCGATCTGTCCCGCGACAAATCGGGCTGCGGCCGCCCCCCATGGCGACGTCATTCGCGGCCGCCTGGGCGACCCCATCCCGATTCCGTGCCGCGCGCCCAGCCAGACCCTCATCGGCCTCAGCTTTCGCTCCCGGCCGACGGAGCGGGCGTCCTTCCGCCGGAACGCCGCCGATCCAGTCCGGGGCGAAGGCGGGTGAGCGCGCGCTCGGTCTCCGCCGTTGCGCGCGGTCGCCTTCGAAGCCGTCAGACCCCGGGCAACGCCGGATCGCAGACCGGGCAGCCCTTGCGCTTTTCGACCTCGAAAGTCCGCGTCTCCGCGTTGAGGGCGTCGTAGATCATCATCCGGCCGCGGAGCGGCTTGCCGGCGAGGGAGACGTCCTTCACCACCTCGACCGCCATCATCGTGCCGAGGACCCCCGCGAGCGGCCCGAGCACCCCGCCCTCCGCGCAGGAGCGGCCCTGCCCCTCCTTCGGCGGCTCCGGGAAGAGGCAGGCGTAGCAGGGCCCGCCCTCCCAGGGCTTGAACACCGAAAGCTGCCCCTCCCATTGCGCGAGGGCGGCGAAGACCAGCGTCGCGCCCCGCGCGACGCAGGCCTTGTTGAGCGCATAGCGCGTCTCGGCGTTGTCGGAGGCGTCCACCACGAGCCGATAGGGCCGGATCAGCGCCTCGGCGTTCTCCTCCGTCACCCGCGTCTCGTGGATGCGGACGAAGACGTGCGGGTTGAGCGCGGCGAGCGCGTCCCGCGCGCTCGTCACCTTCGGCTCGCCGACGCGGGAGGTTGTGTGGATCACCTGCCGCTGCAGGTTGGCGAGCGACACCTTGTCGTCGTCGACGATGCCGATCGTGCCGACGCCCGCCGCCGCCAGGTAGATCAGCGCCGGGGCGCCGAGCCCCCCGGCCCCCACCACCAGCACCTTCGCGCCGCGAAGCCGGCGCTGGCCGGGCCCGCCGATCTCCCGCAGCACGATGTGCCGCGCATACCGCTCCAGCTCGCCGGAGGTGAAGGTCTCGCCCATTGTCATGCGGCCCCTTACCGGTCCTTCACAAACTATAGCCCCGGCCGCCG
The DNA here is from genome assembly GCA_937952085.1 of uncultured Paracoccaceae bacterium. Taxonomy (GTDB): domain Bacteria; phylum Pseudomonadota; class Alphaproteobacteria; order Rhodobacterales; family Rhodobacteraceae; genus Pikeienuella. The sequence goes on from CALFYQ010000265.1 coordinate 12,142, forward strand.
CGGCCCGCCATGCGATCGATCAAAGCCCGTCGAAGAGGGCGGTCGAGAGGTACCGCTCGGCGAAGCTCGGCAGGATCACGACGATCCGCTTGCCGGCCATGTCCTTGCGTTCCGCCAGCTCCAGCGCCGCCGCCACCGCCGCGCCGGAGGAGATGCCGCCCGGCACGCCCTCGAGAAGGGCGAGCCGCCGCGCGGTGTCGAAGGCGGTCTCGTTGCCGATGGTCAGCACCTCGTCGATCACCGAGCGGTCGAGGATCTGCGGCACGAAGCCGGCGCCGATTCCCTGGATCTTGTGCGGCCCCGGCGCGCCGCCGGACAGAACCGGGCTGTCCTCCGGCTCGACCGCGACCACCTTCACGCCGGGCTTGCGCTCCTTCAGCACGCGGCCGACGCCGGTGATCGTGCCGCCGGTCCCGACGCCGGAGACGAAGGCGTCGATCGCGCCGCCGGTGTCGGCCCAGATCTCTTCGGCGGTCGTCTTGACGTGGATCGCGGGGTTCGCCGGGTTGGCGAACTGCTGCGGGATGACGGCGCCCGGCGTCTTCGCCGCCAGCTCCTCCGCCCGCGCGATCGCGCCCTTCATGCCGAGCGCGGGGTCCGTCAGCTCCAGCTTCGCGCCGAGAAGGACGAGCATCTTCCGCCGCTCGATCGACATCGATTCCGGCATCACGAGGATCAGCCGATAGCCTCGCGCCGCCGCCGTGAAGGCGAGCGCGATGCCGGTGTTGCCGGAGGTCGGCTCGATCAGCGTCGCCTCGGGCGTGAGCTTCCCCTCCGCCTCCAGCGCGTCGATCATCGAGACGCCGATCCGGTCCTTCACCGAGGCGAGCGGGTTGAAGAATTCCAGCTTGCCGCAGATCTCGGCCGAAACCCCCGCCGCCTTGGTCAGCCGCGAGAAGCGGACCAGCGGCGTGCCGCCGATCGTCTCCGTCACGTCGTCGTAGATCCGTCCGTGCGCGCGCATTGTCTTCCTCCCGTAACCGCCTCTGCCGGGCGGGCTCAGATCGTGAAATCGGGGGCCGGCCCTTCGCGCCGGACGCCCTTCGCCTCCGCCTCGACGCAGAGGTCCTGCATCGTCACCTGTTCGAGTTCGGCCAGCACCTTCTCCTGCGCCGCGCGCCAGAGCGGGCGGGAGACATTGGCGCCGAGCGCCGAGGCGGGCGGTTCCGGCTCCGCGTCCCCGTCGGCCGCATCGACGATCCGCACGATCTCGGCCACCGTGATGCGCCGCCGCTCCCGCGCCAGCATGTATCCGCCTTTCGGCCCGCGCACGCCCTTGAGAACGCCCTGCCGGACCAGTTGTTGCATCACCTGCTCGAGATAGCGCTGCGGGATGCCGAGCCGGCGGGTGATGTCCTTCGACTGCACCGGGTCGGGCCGCGCGTTGTAGGCGACGTCGAGCACCGCCTCGAAGGCGAGCAGCGTCTTTCGCGAGAATTTCAGCATTTCGCGCCCCCCGCCGCTCCGGAAACCCCGGTGGAGCCGAAGCCCCCCGCGCCGCGCTCCGTCTCCTCCAGCGAGCCGAAGCCGAAGCTCGCCCGCGCCACCGGGGCGAGGACGAGCTGGGCGATCCGGTCGCCATGCGCCAGCCGCGCCGGCGCCGCGCCGAGATTGACGAGGAGCACCTTGAGCTCCCCCCGATAGTCGGAATCGATCGTCCCCGGCGCGTTCGGCAGGCCGAGCCCGAGCCGGAGCGCGAGGCCGGAGCGCGCCCGCACCTGGCCTTCCCAGCCCTCCGGAATGGCGATGGCGAGCCCGGTCGGCGCCGCAACCCGTTCGAGCGGCGCGAGCGTCAGCCCCGCCGCACGCTCCGCCTCCGGCAGCGAGAGCCGGAGGTCCGCCCCCGCGGCGCCCGGCGTCGCATAGGCCGGCAGGCCCAGCGCCTCGTCGAAATGCGGCAGGGCGGAGAAGGTCACGCGGCAGGTCAGCATTTCGCCGTCCCCGCCAGCAGCCGGCCGGCGATCCGCGCGGCGAGGCGGCGCGCCACCTCGTCCTTGCCCATCTCGTCCCAATCCTCCCGCGCATCGGCCTCGATGATGGAGACGCGGTTCCGCGCCCCGCCCATCACCCCGCCGGAGACGTCGTTGGCGACGATCCAGTCGCAGCCTTTCCGGGCGCGCTTGGCCGTCGCGTTCTCGATCACGTCGTTCGTCTCGGCCGCGAAGCCGACGACGAGGGGCGGCCGCCGGCCCGGCGGAAGCTGCGAGATCGTCTTCAGGATGTCGGGGTTCTCCGCGAGCTTGAGGTCGGGGACGACGCCGGAGCCGTCCTTCTTGATCTTCCGGCCCGAGGCGTCCGCCGCGCGCCAGTCCGCCACCGCCGCGGCGAAGACCGCCGCCTCGACCGGCAACGCGGCCTCGACCGCCGCCAGCATCTCCCGCGCCGTCTCGACCCGCACGGTCTCGATCCCGGCCGGGATCGGCTCATGCGTCGGCCCGGTGACGAGCGTCACCGCGGCGCCCTCTGCCTTCAGCGCGGCGGCGAGCGCGATCCCCTGCTTCCCGGAGGAGCGGTTGGCGATGTAGCGCACCGGATCGATCGGCTCATGCGTCGGCCCCGAGGTGACGAGAACGCGCCGCCCCGAGAGCCGCCCGCCGCCCGAGAGGAGCCGCTCCACCGCTTCGAGAATCTCGGCCGGTTCCGCCATCCGCCCCGGCCCGAACTCGCCGCAGGCCATGTCGCCCTCGTTCGGCCCGACGACATGGACGCCGTCCGCCCGGAGCGCGGCGAGGTTCCGCTGCGTTGCGGGGTGCGTCCACATCCGCACGTTCATCGCTGGGGCGATCAGCACCGGCTTGTCCGTCGCCATCAGCAAGGTCGAGACGAGATCGTCCGCGTGCCCGCCCGCCATCTTCGCCATCAGGTCGGCGGTTGCGGGGGCGACGACCAGGAGATCGGCGGCGCGGGAAAGCTGGATATGGCCCATCTCCGCCTCCGCCGTCAGGTCGAAGAGCTCGGAATGGACCGTCTCGCCGGCCAGCGCCGCGACCGAAAGCGGGGTGACGAATTCCGCCGCCGCGCGCGTCATCGCCGGCGTCACCGCGATCCCGCGCGCGCGGGCGCGCCGGATGAGGTCGAGGCATTTGTAGGCCGCGACTCCGCCGCCGATCAGAAGGAGAATTCGCCGCGCCATCGCCGCCTTGCGTGAAACTTCCGGAGTCTCGTCGTCGGAATGTAATTTGCCGCCCGGCCCGCGTCCACCAGCGCCGAACTCAGACCGGCGGCTTCCGCATCAGCGCCGCCAGCGCCGCCGTCCCGGCGCCGATCTCCGAGACCGACAGCGCCTCGGCGGCGGCGAGCCGCGCCGGCTCCTCCCGGTTCTGGCCGAGCTTCCAGGTGCCGTCCGCCGTATCCACGCTCATCTCGACCGGCGCGATGGTGCGCATCAGTCGGGCCAGCGTCTCCGGGTCCATCTTGTCGGCCGTCCAGGGCGTCTTCGGCAGAAGCCGCGTCTCGAAATTCTCGGACAGCTCGTCGAGATGCGCCCGCATCTCCGCCTCGTCGCGGAGCCGAAGTTCGCCGCGGAGATGGACGGCGACATAGTTCCAGGTCGGCACCAGTTCGGGCCGCCCGTACCAGTCCGGCGAGATATAGCCGTCCGGCCCCGAGACGGCGAGCAGCGCCTTCGCCGGCCCCGCCCGCAGCGCCCGCCAGATCGGGTTCGACCGCACGATATGGGCGAAGAGCCGCGCGCCCTCCGCATTCATCACGAACGGGATGTGGGAGGCGAGCGGCCCGTCCTCCCCCGCCATCGTCAGCATGCCGAAGCCGCGGGCGCGGGCGAAGGCGATGCAGCGGGCGCGGTCCGCATGGCGAAAGACGGGGTTCGGATGCATCGCGGTTCCCTCCCGGCGGCGACTCCGCCGGGACCATCCATCGCCCGCGCCGCGCTGTCGAGCGGCGGCGCCCCTAGAAGCGGTATTCGACGCCGGCCGTCACCGTCAGCGACTCGAGGTCGAACGTCCTGATGTCGGACTCCCGCATCAGATACTCGGCCCTGGCCACCGCGGCGAAGCCGTCGGCGAGATAGGCGGTGTGGCCGACCGAGACGCGGATGTCGAAATCCTCCCGCTTGTTCGCCGGGTCGAAGATGCCGGGCGCGTCGTAGAACCGGTAAGCGCCCCGCGCCGCCAGCTCCACCGCCCAGGGCCGCGACGCCATCTCGAAGCCGCTGGCGTAGGAGATCGTCGCGACGCCGCCGAGGCCGAGCGAGATGTTGCGCTCCGAGTTCGTCTTCGCGCCCTCGTATTCGACCAGCGAATAGCCGAGGAGGCTCAGCGTCTCGTCATGGAGATAGGAAAGCCCGGCCCGACCGCGGAGGTTCACGCCGTCCTTGTCCACGCCGGCCGTCTTCTCGTGGTTGTCGCGCCAGCCGAGGCGGATGTCGCCGAAGCCGATCGCGACCTGCCCGACCGGCGCCGTCACGTCGAAGCCGAAGCCGAGCGTGGTGTAGAGCGGGTCGCCGCCATAGCGGACATAGTCGAATTCCAGATAGGGCCGGCCCTTGATCCCGTTCGCCTCGTCGTCGAGCGAAAGGCGCGGGCCGGTGCGGACGAGGAGCGCCTCCGTGTTGCCGTCGTCCACCTCGCCGAAGCGGATGCCGTAGAAGGCGAAATCGGTGCGCCACTCGTCGCCGCGCGGGGTGCCGAGATCCTGCACCCAGGTGGTCTGCGCGGTGAGCTGAACGCCGCCATCGGTCTGCGCCGTGGCGCTCGGGTCGGCGAGGACGGCGGGCACGCCGAGGAACTCGATGTTCACCGAATCCGGCCCGCTGTTCGCGTTGGTGGTGAAAAGCGCGTTCGCCGCGATCCGCCCGGTCCAGTAGGAGCCGCGGCTGCGCTTGTCGATCTCGACGAGGAAGGCGGCCGCGCGGGCCTTCACTTCCGCCGGCGCCGCCGGGTCGGCCGAGACCTGCGTGAAATATTCGCGCGCCACCGGATAGGAGCCGATGCGGAAATAGGAGGCGCCGAGCTCCGCGCGCACCTGCGGCTGGTCCGGCCGATAGATCAGCATCCGCTCCAGAGTCGAGATCGCCGCCTCGTAATCCTGCAGCCGGATCGAGACCAGCGCGTAGCGGAACATGAGGTCCATGTCCTCCGGCGCCGCGAACATCTGCTCGAAGAGCGCCGCCTGCTCCGAC
>CALFYQ010000266.1 GCA_937952085.1 uncultured Paracoccaceae bacterium
TCCACCAGGTGGCGTAGGTCGAGAACTTGTAGCCGCGGCGGTACTCGAACTTGTCCACCGCCTTCATCAGGCCGATGTTCCCCTCCTGGATCAGGTCGAGGAACTGCAGCCCGCGGTTGGTGTACTTCTTCGCGATGGAGATCACGAGCCGGAGGTTCGCCTCGACCATCTCCTTCTTGGCGATCCGGGCTTCCTTCTCGCCCTTCTGCACGGTCTGGACGATGCGGCGGAACTCGCCGATGTCGACGCCGACATTCTCGCCGATCTCGCCGATCTCGCGGCGGGTGTCCTCCAGCGCGGCGCGGTCCTTCTCCACCATCGCCGCCCAGCCCTTGCCGGTCAGCTTGGCGATCCGGTCCATCCAGGTCGGGTCGAGCTCGGAGCCGCGATATTCGCGGATGAAGTCCTGCCGGTTCACCCGGTGGGCGTCGGCCGTCTTCACGAGATTCGATTCGAGCGTCAGCAGCCGGCGGTTGATGCCGTAGAGCTCGTCGATCAGCGTCTCGATGCGGTTGTTGTGGAGGTGAAGCGAATTCACCTCGTCGACGATCTGCTGGCGGAGCTTCTGGTAGGCGCGCTCCTGCGTCGAGGTGAAGGTCTGCGAGCGGCTCCGCGCGGCGCCGATCCGGCTCTCCTGCATCTCCTTCAGCTTGGCGTAGTCCCGGCTGATGCCGCGCAGCGTCTCCAGCACCTGGGGCTTCAGCGCCGCCTCCATCGCCGAAAGCGAGAGGTTGCTCTGATCGTCGTCCTCGTCCTCTTCGCCGGACTCCTCGCCGCCCGCCTCCTCAGCCCCTTCCTCCTCCTCGTCGTCGGAGGCGGCGCGGGCCGGCTTCGCGGCTTCGGCGGCGGGTCGGGCCGGGGCCTCGGCGGCGGGCGCGGCTGCGGCAGGCTCGGCGGCCACGACCTCCTCCTCGCCCTCGCCCATCGAGCGGCCGAAGGTCGCCTCGAGGTCGATCACGTCGCGGAGCATGATCTGCTCGCCCTCGAGCTCGTCGAGCCAGACGGTGATGGCGCGGAAGGTCCGCGGGCTTTCGCAGAGCCCGGCGATCATCGTCGAGCGGCCGGCCTCGATGCGCTTGGCGATGGCGATCTCGCCCTCGCGGGAGAGAAGCTCGACCGTGCCCATCTCGCGCAGATACATCCGCACCGGGTCGTCGGTGCGGTCGAGCGAGGCGCCCTCGGTCGTCTGGGTCGCCACCTCGCGGCTGTCGGCGGGCTTCTCGGCCTTCGCCTCCTCCTCGCCGTCGGCGCTCTCCTCCGCCTCGATGACGTTGACGCCCATCTCCGAGAGCATGGCCATCACGTCCTCGATCTGCTCGGAGGAGACTTCCGACTGCGGAAGCACCTCGTTCAGCTCGTCATAGGTGATGTAGCCGCGCGCCTTGGCCTGGGCGATCATCTTCTTGACCGCAGCCTGGCTCATGTCGAGCATCGGCCCGGAGGCCTCGCGCTGGTCCTCGGTCTGGCTCTCGTCCACGTCCTTGGCGGCCATAGGCGTCTCCGTATTCGCGCGATCCACCGATATGCGGCGCTGGCGGGCGCGAATCAACCTTCCAGAGGTGATTCGTCAACCGTTGCGCCGCCGGCGCTTCTCCCAGATTCGATCCTCGACGGCCCGCTCGAGGCGGAGCGCGAGGTCGCTTTCGTCCTCCTCGCCGCCGTCGAGCGTCGGCGCGGCGTCCCGGAACCGGCGGCGCGCCGCTTCCGAAAGTCGGTCGTCGAGCGCGGCGCCCGCGGCGCGGGCGAGCTCGGTCTCGGCCTCCGCCACTTCCCGCGCCGCGGCGGCCAGCGCCCGGTGGCGGGCCAGCGCCTCGTCGAAGCCGCGCGCCGCCTCCTCCGCCTCGGCCCCACGGCGGGCGAAGCCGCAGGACGGGGCGAGCGGCGCGGCGTTCAGAACCGGCAGCGCCGGCGCGCCCGCTTCGCGCCCGACCGCCTCCGCCCATTCATCCGGTGAGGGCGCGCCGTCGAGCGCGTCCGCCGCCGATATGAGGGCGCGGCGCAGCGTTTCAAGGTCGTTGCACGCGAACTCGACGTCCTCGATCTTGTGCAGCCGCGTCGAACAGAGCGCCGGATGGTTGAGAAGCGCGAGGAGAAGCGCCGCCTCCCGCCCACGCAATTCCGCCTCCCGGCCTGCCGTCGCGCCGAGCGCGGAGGCCTTCAGTTCGGCGCTGAGCGGGACCATCGGCGCGAAGAACTCGCCGCGCCGCGCGCCGCGCCCCGGCCCGCTCCGCCCCGGCCCGCCTCTCATCGCGCCGCCGCGGCCGCCGCCGGCCGGCGCCGGGCCGAAAAGCTTCGCCCGCCGCTCGCGGATCGCCGCCTCCCAGTGGCCGCGGAGATTGGCGTCGGCGATCCTCGCGAGAAGCGTCCGGAGCCGCCGGTCGAGCCCCGCGCGCCGCTCCGGGCTGTCGAAGACATGGCCCTCCGTCTCCCGCCGCCAGAGGAGGTCCACCATCGGAACCGCGCCGTCGAGCGCCGCGCGCATCGCCCCCGGCCCCTCCGAGCGGATGAGGTCGTCCGGGTCCTTGCCGCCCGGCAGCACCGCGAAGCGGAGCGCCTTGCCGGCCTCCAGAAGCGGCAGCGCCAGATCGACCAGCCGCATCGCCGCGGCGAGCCCGGCCTTGTCGCCGTCCAGCGCCACCACCGGCTCGTCGGCGATCGACCAGAGGAGGCGCAACTGATCCTCGGTGATCGCGGTGCCGAGCGGGGCGACCGCGTGGCGGAAGCCCGCCTCGACAAGGGCGATCACGTCCATGTAGCCCTCGGCGACGATCAGCGCGCCTGCCTTCGCCGCCGCCTCCCGCGCCGGGCCGTGGTTGTAGAGCGTGCGGCCCTTGTCGAAGAGCGTCGTCTCCGGGGAGTTCAGGTATTTCGCCCGCGCGTTCGGGTCGAGCGAGCGGCCGCCGAAGGCGATCAGCCGGTTCCGCGCGTCGCGGATCGGGAACATCACCCGGCCGCGAAACCGGTCATAGGGCTTGCCGCCGTCATCCGGGATGATGACCAGCCCCGCCTCGTCCAGCGTCTTGAGGTCGAAGCCCTTTTCCAGGAGCCGATCAAGCAGGCCCGTTCGCATATCCGGCGCCCAGCCGATATCGTGCCGTTCCGCCGCCGCGTCGTCGAGCCCGCGCCGGAGGAGATAGGCGCGCGCCTCCGCACCCTTCGCGCCGCGAAGCTGAAGGCGGAAGAAGGCGGCGGCGGCGGCCATCGCCTCGCGCAGGCCGGATTTCCGTTCCTCCCGCTCCGCCGCGCGCGGGTCCTGCGCCGGCATCTGCAACCCGGCCTCGGCGGCCAGCGCCTCCACCGCCTCCATGAAGGAGAGGTTCTCGATCTCCCGAAGGAACGAGATCGCGTCGCCCTTCGCCTGACAGCCGAAGCAGTAATAGAAGCCCTTCCGGTCATCGACGTGGAAGGAGGAGGATTTCTCCTGGTGGAACGGGCAGCAGGCCCAGTAATCCCCCTTCGCCGGGTTGGACTTCCGGCGGTCCCATTCCAGCTTGCGGCCGACGACGCCGGAGAGGCGTACGCGGTCGCGAATCTCCTCGAGGAATCCGGGCGGCAGGGACATGGTCGCTTATAGCGCCCCCGCCGCGCAAATGTCAGCGGAGCGCCTTCTCCATCCGCCACGAGATCGGCCGCGTCGCGCCGACCATCGCCGCCACCTCGTCCGGCCAGGCTTCGCCGACCACGCGCCAGCCGCTTCGCTCATGGAACCGCCGCGCGCGAAGATTGCCGATTGCGCAGTGGAGGAAAGCGGGGTCATGGCCCGCGGCTCGAATCCGCGCCTCCCCGTCGGCGAGAAGCCGCCCGGCGAGGCCGCACCCCCGCGCCGCCGGCGCCACGAAAAGCTGGTCAATCTCCGCCCCGTCGACCACCGCAAAGCCGAGCGGCCCGCCCGTCGGCCCGACGCCGCGGGTTCATTTCCGGCAGGCGCCCCCGGAAATTCGCCCCGTCGCGGAGCGCGACCAGCGCCGGCGGAACGAGGTTTTCATGCGCGTCCCGCCAGGCAGCGAACCAGAGCCGCGCCAGCGCCGGAAGCTCCTCCTTCGCCGCTGCGCGGATCGGCCATGTCGCCGGCTCATGCGCCAGACTCATATTTGTCTTTCGATATGTTTATTTCTTTTCAGAGACATGACCTTCGATTCAACCTTGAATCGCGGCGAGGCGTCAGAGCTTCAGCGCCCGCCGGATCGCCTCCTCGGCGGCGCGCCAATCCTCGGGATGGTGCTCCGCCGCATCGGCGCGGCCGACCAGCGGCTTCAGCAGGTCCGGCCCGACGAGGTGGAGCCGCGCCGCCTCCGGCGCGTGCTTCGCGACGGAGGCGAGTTGCTCCGCGCTGTCGTCGACGAAGGCGACCGGGGCCGCCGCGCGCTCGGTCATCCAGCGGAGCGCCCGTCCCTTGCCGCCCTCGTTCATCACCACCGGATAGGCCATGCCGTGACCGGCGAGGTTCGCCACCCGGCAGGCCCGCGCCTTCGCCGGCGCGTTGGTGAGGACGACGATATGGACCTCCCGCGCCAGCCGCGCCAACGCCTCCGCCGCCTCGTCGATCGCCCGCTGGTTCCGCGTCTCGGTCTCGATGAACTCCCAGATCAGCGGCGCGATCTCGGCCCGCGGCAGCGCCGCGCCGCCCGGCCCGAAGATCGCCCCGTCGAGCCGGTATTCGGTCAGCCGGAAGCCGAAGCCCCGCGCGCCGAGCCAGGCCCGGAAATCCTCCGCGAAATGGACCAGCACCTCGTCGGCGTCGACCGCGAGGAGCGGCCGGCCCGCCTCGATCCCCGTCGCCTCCAGCTCGGCCGCCACCCGCTCCGGCAGCGCCGGCAGGTCGTTGGCGAACCAGTTGGGTTTGCGATCCTCGCTCACCGCGTCACGTCCAGTCCGGCGCGTCGCCGCCCGGCAGCGCCGCCCGCGCCCGGAGCGCCGTCTCGGGCCGGAGCCCGGCCGCCTCCGAGAAGTCGATCACCGCCGCCTCGTCCTGCAGGATCCAGTCGAGCACGAAGCCGAGGAACTCCGGCTCCCCCGCCCTCTGCCGGAGATCGCCGGGCGCCGCGCCGCTCGCCGCAAGGAACGCGCCGAGCCGCTCGGGCTCCCCCGCCAGCCAGGACAGGGCGCTGAGCGCGGTGGTTTCCGCCTCCTCTCGCCTCATCGCCATTCCTTTTCTCCAAATCGAAAAGGTTTCGTTAAGAGGTTGGAAGCTAAATATCCCCCGCGCCGGCGAATGCGGCGCCGGATGTTGCGGAGCGGGGCGGTGCGGAAGATGGCGCTCATCGTCGAGGAGAATGACCTCAAACTCCGGCTTTTCAACGACGTTGTGGCGGCGCCCGTCAGCATTTCGGTAACCACGATCGCCGCCCGACTCGCCGCCGGCTTCGCTCGCGCGAAGGCGGCCAAGCTGTTAAGATTTCAACAATGGGGACAGGGCGCATACCGCCCGAAGTCGCCGCGCCGCATCGAGGACGGTCGCGCCGGCGCATAGCCGGCGGGGCGCGAAGGCCGGCCGCAAGGCCCCGCTTTCGCCAGGAAGACGCGTTTTTCAGCCGATCACGGGTCGGCCGCATATGGAGTGAAGATGCCGGGACGAATCCTCATTCTCGACCCCGATAGCGGGCGGAAGGCGGCGTTCGAACGGATGTTCGCGAGCGCCTTTCTCGAACCTGTCTCCGGCGACGGCCCGCCGCCCGATCTCATCGTCCTCGACGCCGATTGCGGCGAAACGCCCGCCGCCGCGAAGGCGCGCTTCGCCGGCGCGCCCGTGCTCCGCCTCGGCGGCGCGGGCGGCGCCGCGGCCGCCTTCGCCGACGGCGCCGACGATTGCCTCGACCGCTCGGCCGAGTCCGCCCTCCTCCTCGCCCGCGCGCGCCGGCTGATCCGCCGCCGCGCCGAGACCGAAGAGCTGCGGATGCGGGCGGAGACTCAGGCCGAGCTTGGCATCGAAACGGCGGCGCCGGCGGGCGAAGCGCGCGCGCGCATCCTTCTTGTCGCGCCCGAGGGGCCCGAGGCGGCGGAACTCGCCGCCGAGCTTGCAGCCATCCCCCATTCGCGGGTGAGCCATGTCTCTGGCGGCTTCGCGGCGCTCCGGGCCGCCGATCTCGAAGCGCCGGACGCGGTAATCGTCGCCGACGGCCCGCTCGGCGGCGAAGCCGGCTTCGCCGAGACGGAAGACGCGCTGGAGCTGATCGGCGCGCTTCGGGCGCGGCAGCCGATCCGCCGCGCCGCGCTCGTCCATCTCGACGCGCTCCAGAACCCCGGCCGCGCCGCCGCCGCCTTCGCCGCAGGCGCGGACGAAAGCGCGCCCTTCGGCGCCGGCGCCGGCGTCGGCGAGCTCGCCGCTCGCGTGGCCGCCGAGATCGAGGCGCGCCGCCGCGCCGCCGCACTCCGCGAGGGGCTGGAGGCCGGGCTTCGCGCCGCCGCCGAAGGCGCGCTGGTGGACCCGCTGACCGGGCTTCGGAACCGCCGCTTCCTCGACCGCCACGGCGCCCGCCTCGTCGCCCGCGCGCAGGAGACCGGCGCGCCGCTCGCAGCGATCATCTTCGATCTCGACGGTTTCAAGCTGATCAACGACTCGGTCGGCCACGAGGCCGGCGACCATGCCCTGATCCGGTTCGCCG
>CALFYQ010000267.1 GCA_937952085.1 uncultured Paracoccaceae bacterium
AACTATTTGACTTCGCTATAAATACTGGAATCGCGATGGCGTCTCACGCCCTCAACGGACGCGTCACGGCCACCGCGCGGAAGGCGGCGAGGTCGTCCAGCACGGCCGGCATCCGGTCGAGATGGATCATGTTCGGCCCGTCGGAGGGGGCGTTGTCGGGGTCCTCGTGCGTCTCGATGAAGACGCCGTCGGCGCCGAGCGCCACCGCGGCGCGGGCGAGGACGGGGGCGAATTCCCGCTGGCCGCCCGAGGCGCCGCCGAGCCCGCCGGGCTGCTGCACCGAATGGGTGGCGTCGAAGATCACCGGCCAGCCGGTCCGGGCCATGATCGGCAGGCCGCGGAAATCGGTGACGAGGGCGTTGTAGCCGAAGCTCGTCCCCCGCTCGCAGAGCATGATCCGCTCGTTGCCGGTGCTCGCAACCTTGGCGGCGACGTTCGCCATGTCCCAGGGCGCGAGGAACTGGCCCTTCTTGACGTTGATCGCCTTGCCGGTCGCGCCTGCGGCGAGAAGAAGGTCGGTCTGCCGGCAGAGGAAGGCGGGGATCTGCAACACGTCGCAGACCTCCGCCGCCGGGGCGCAATGGCCGGGCTCGTGAACGTCGGTCAGCACCGGGCAGCCGATTTTCGCCTTCACCGCGGCGAGGATTTCGAGGCCCTTCTCCATGCCGAGCCCGCGCTTGCCCGAAAGCGAGGTGCGGTTCGCCTTGTCGTAGCTCGCCTTGAAGACGAGGCCCATGTTCCGGGCCGCCGCCGCCTCGGCCATGGCCTCGGCGATCATCAGCGCATGGTCGAGCGATTCGAGCTGGCAGGGCCCGGCGATTAGGAGGAGCGGCGCGCCGGCGCCGGCGCGGACGCCGCCGCCGATCTCGACGGCGCGGGGTTCGGTCATGTCGTTTCCTTCAGATCGCGGCCTGCTCGCGCGCCAGCGAGACGGTGAGCGCGCCGATGATATCGCCGACGCAGAGGAGGAGGAAGACGAGCGCCGCATCTCAGGGCGGCGTCCCGCTCTTCGGGCGGGGTCGCGTGAGATTCATCCGCCGAGGACGGCCTTCCTCCCTCGGGCGCCGCTCCGCCGCGGCGACGCTGTCGAACCGGATCCGCCGGCCTTCCTCCAGCCCCGCGACGCGGCCGCGAAGGGCGCGCATCGTCTCCCGTCTTCCGCAGCGTCGAGGAGGAGGAGCCTTCGCCGCCATGTCCCTTCGGTGGCCGGTCCGGGCGAGGTCGATCGCGCAGGGCGGCGTCTCCTCCGGCTCGCGCCCCCGTCAAGACGGCGGCGCCGCCTTCCAGTCCCGCCACCAGGCGGCGAAGCGGGCGAGCCCCTCGGAGAGCGGCGTGTCGGGCCGCCAGCCGATTTCCGCCTCGAGCGCGGAGACGTCGGCCCAGGTGGCGGTCACGTCGCCGGGTTGCATCGGCGCCATCTCCCTGATCGCCGGCTTGCCGATCTCCCGCTCGAGGATCGCGACCATGTCGCCGAGCCGCTCCATCCGGCGGTTGCCGATGTTGAAGACGCGCCAGGGCGCGAAGCTGGTCGCCGCCGATGGGGCGGCCCGGTCGAAGCCCGGGTCGGGCGCCGGGGCGCGGGGCAGGAGCCGGGCCACCGCCTCCACCACGTCGTCGATATAGGTGAAGTCCCGCTCCATCCGGCCTTCGTTGAAGAGCCGGATCGGTCGCCCCGCCGCGATCGCCTCGGCGAAGAGGAAATAGGCCATGTCGGGCCGCCCCCAGGGCCCGTAGACGGTGAAGAAGCGCAGGCCCGTCGTCGGCAGGCCGAAGACGTGGGCGTAGGAATGCGCCATCGCCTCGTTCGCCTTCTTGGTGGCGGCGTAGAGGCTGACCGGGTGGTCCACCGGGTCCTCCGTCGAGAACGGGAGCTTGCCGTTGCCGCCGTAGACGGAGGAGGATGAGGCGTAGAGGAGGTGCTTCGCGCCGACCGCGCGGCAGCCTTCGAGCACGTTGAGAAAGCCGGTCAGGTTCGAGGCGGCGTAGGCGTGCGGGTTCTCGATGGAATAGCGCACGCCCGCCTGCGCGCCGAGATGCGCGACATGGGAGGGGCGAAACTCATCGAAGAGGCGTGAGACCGCCTCCCGGTCCTCCAGCCCGGCCTCGACGAAGCGGAAGCCGGGCCGCGCCTGGAGCAGCGCCAGCCGGCCGCGCTTCAGCGCCGGGTCGTAATAGGGGTTGAGGTCGTCGAAGCCGACGACCTCGATCCCCTCGTCGAGGAGCCGCATCGAAAGGTGGAAGCCGACGAAGCCCGCCGCCCCCGTGACGAGGACGGGCGGGCCGCCGCGAAGCGCCTCCGCCCAGCGCGCCGGATCGGCGGGCGCCACTCAGCCCGCCTTCTTCTCGACCCGGCAGACGATCCCCGCCGCGATGGCGATGATCGAGGCGAAGAAGGAGAAGAGCGCGCCCATCTTGGCCGCGTCCTGCACGTCGCCCGGCGGGAAGGCCACGGCGGCGACGAAGAGCGCCACGGTGAAGCCGATGGCGGCGACGCAGCCGAGGACGAAGACGTCGGACATCTTCATCCCTTCCGGCAGGCCGAGGCCCATCGGCTTCGCCGCGATCCAGCCCATGACGAAGATGCCCACCGGCTTGCCGACGATGAGGCCGAGGAGGACGAGCCAGGTCGCCTCGCCCATGGCGGAGAACTCGACGCCCGCATTGGCGAGCCCGAAGAAGAGGAGGATCACCTCGACCGGCGGCTTCAGCCCGTGCTCCATTCGGTTGAGGAGGTCGGTCAGATACTTCTCCGCCTCGGCGAAGATGCCGAAGGCGACGTCGGCGTGCGGGATCGCCGGGATGATCGGCAGGAGCCCGAGAGCCGGGTGGATGCCCGCCTCCTGGAACCCGTACCATGAGAGGCACCCGGCGATGGCGTAGGGCCAGGGCCCGAGCACCCTGTTGCAGAAGGTGGAGTTCGGCCGGTGCTGCTTGCCCCTGTCCATGATCCGAGGCAGCCGGTTGAAGAAGAACCAGACCGCCACCGCCGCCGCGACGGAGAGGAGCAGCCATTCGGGCGCCAGCTCTCCGGTCGGGTAGAAGATCGCGAGGATCAGGAGCCCGCCGGCGTCGTCCGCGATGGCGAGGAGGAGGAGGAACCGCACCGCCGGATGGCCGGCGCCGAAGACGATCCGCCCGACGAGATAGGAGAAGGCGATGTCCGTCGCGGTCGGGATCGCCCAGCCGTTCGAGACCTCGTCGAAGACGCCCCAGAACATCGCCAGCGCGATGTAGACGGCGATTGGCCCGATCATGCCGCCCGAAGTGGCGATCAGCGGCGTCAGCGCCTTCTTGCCGCGGAGCGAGCCCTCCTTCAGCGCCACCGCCTCCCAGACCTCCTTGCCGGCGATGGCGAAGAAGAGCGCCATCAGCACGTCGTTGATCAGGTAGTGGACGGTCAGCGTGCGGTGGACATGGCCCTCGGCGTCGACATGGGCGTGGCCGACCCAGGCATGGTCGACCAGCGGGTACTCGACGAAGTGGTGATAGGTCTCGGGCGAGAGGTTGGCCCAGATCAGCGCGATCACGGCGCCGAGGATCAGCAAGAGCGAATACTCAGAAAGGAACCCCCAGACCCGATACATAGCCGCTCCGCGCTCTGCTCCCTGACCCTTCTCTAAGCCGCATGGCCGTGGGTTTCAAACCCGGCGGCCCGGCCGTCGCGAATGCGCGGCGTATTCGCGGGGAATCCGCGCCGCTCGCTTAACCGCGTTTCGACTTCGGCGCGCTATTCCGGCGTCGTGGTTTGGCGTCGCGGGTGTTGCGATGAGTGTGTGGGGTGTGGAGCCCGGCCTCCTGGCCGGGTGCGGCTGTCCGCTTTGCGCGGCCGAGGCGCCGAACGGGGCGGCGGCCCCCGAAGCGGCCGAGTGGGTCTGGCCGGCATCGACCTCCGGCGCCGGGCTTGTCTCGGGGCTGCGCTGGTCCACGACGACCGTCACCTTCAGCTTTCCCTCGCTCGCCGCGGCCTATGACGCCGATCCGAGCCCCGGCGTGCAGTACGGCCTCGGCGAGGCGGTCAGCGGCTTCCAACCGCTCGACGCGGCGCAGCAGGCGGCGGCGCGGGCCGCGTTCGCCGGCGCGGCGGCGGTTTCGGGCCTCCGTTTCGTCGAGGCGGCGCCGGAAGCGGCCGCGATCCGGCTCGCGCAGAGCGCCGTGCCGGCCACGGCCTGGGCCTATCTGCCGGGCGAGGGCGCCGGCGGCGACGCCTGGCTCGGCACCGCCGGCGGCTATTTCGCCCAGCCGGAGAAGGGCGGTTATGGTTTCCACGCGATCCTCCACGAGATCGGCCACGCGCTCGGGCTGAAGCACGGCCACGAGGTCGGCGCGTCCGGCCCGCTGCCGGCGGACGAGGATTCGATGGAGCACTCCGTCATGACCTATCGCGCCTATGCGGGCGCGACGCTCGGCGGCGGCTATCCGGTGGAGACCTTCGGCTACGCCCAGAGCTACATGCAGGCCGACATCGCTGCGCTTCAGCAACTTTATGGCGCGAATTACGCGCATAATGCGGGCGACACGACCTATGCGTGGAGCCCCGACACCGGCGAGACCTTCATCGACGGCGTCGGCCAGGGCGCGCCGGCGATCAACCGGATCTTCCTCACGATCTGGGACGGCGGCGGGACCGACACGTTCGACTTCTCCGCCTACGACACCGATCTGCGGATCGACCTTCGCCCCGGCGCCGCCTCGCTGGCGGACGAGGGGCAGCTTTCCTGGCTCAACCGGTTCGAGGCGTCGGCGCCGGTCTTCGCCTCCGGCAACGTCTACACGGCGCGGCTCTTCGAGGACGATCCGCGCGCGCTGATCGAGAACGCGGCCGGCGGCGCGGGCCATGACCGGATCATCGGCAACCTCGCCGCCAACGCGATTTCCGGCGGCGCGGGGCGGGACCGGCTCGAAGGGCTCGAAGGCGACGACAGCCTCGATGGCGGCGACGACGCCGACCGGCTGGAAGGCGGCGCAGGCGCCGACCGCCTCCGCGGCGGCGAGGGGAACGACGCGCTCTTCGGCGGAGACGGGCATGACCGGCTCATCGGCGCATCGGGCGACGACGAACTGGAGGGCGGCTCCGGCGCCGACTCGCTTGGCGGCGGCGGCGGAAACGACCGGCTGCTCGGCGGAACCGGGGGGGACCGCCTCCTCGGCGGCGGCGGCCGCGTCGCGCTCTCCGGCGGGGGCGGGGCGGACCTTCTTCGCGGCAGTGGCGGCGGCGGCGCGCTC
>CALFYQ010000268.1 GCA_937952085.1 uncultured Paracoccaceae bacterium
GGCGCAGGTGAAAGGGTGATGGCGGAGACGAAGGGATTCGAACCCTCGAAGCCCTTTTGGGGCTTACTCCCTTAGCAGGGGAGCGCCTTCGACCACTCGGCCACGTCTCCGCCGGCGCTTAGAGCATGGCAATGGTTGAGGTTTCAAGGTCGATCTCGGCGCCGTCGAGCGGCGCGCGACGTCAACGCCCGGATCGACATTCAGGAGGTTCGACCGCGGCGGCGACGTGAACGCCGCGGTTGCGCTGGTTCTCCGCCCGTATCGCGCCTGGCGCTGCGGCGTCGACTGCGGCCTCGTCCGGGCGACGACGGCGCGCCGAGAGCCGCTTGAAGCCATGAGTCAGGCCCGGAAGTCGCAGCATGACAAGGAATGGACGACGCGCGCGACCCCGCTCGAACGGTCGACGCGCCCCCTGCTGCGGGCGACGCCGATCGCGCGCGACGTGGGCGCATCCAGCGCGGCGGAACGCCGACCGGCCGGCGCGCGCCGCGCAAGCCGGACCCCCGGTCATGACCGCAAGATCCTTGCGCCCGCGCCCTTTCTCGGCATGGATGGACGCATTGAACCTGACCACTTTCCAGAGGGGATTACACATGCCCGAAGATCATGAGATGGAATTTTCCGGCCGCAACGACTTCGCCAGCTACGGCTTCCGCTTCATCGTCTACCTCGTTCTGGCCATCGCGGCCGGCGTCGGCTGGCATCTCGCCGGCGACCGGATCGGCCAGGCGGCGGGCGCCCTCGGCTTCCTGTTCTTCGTCTGGCGCTGCGGCGTGAACGGCGTCGAGGCTATCAACGCGGACCGGTCCGATGAGCACTGACCGCGGCCGCAGCGGCCGGTCGCCGCAGGACAAGATCAGCGATGGGCGGCAGGTGCGCGGCTTCGCGCGGTTCATCCTAGTCGTCTCGACTTCGATGCGAAGTCACGAAACGGGGCCAAGGCCTTGCGTCTCCTCCACGAAATCTGCGGGTTGAAACGCGCGGCGCGTTGCGGCGGCGCCGCAACGCGAGCCCGGGCGCAGTGATTCGTTTCTTAACGCTTCACATGAGCAAAACTGCCTATCGAACCGCTTTGCCGGGATGCGGAGCGGCGAATGCATCGAATCGTTTCGTTTTTTTTTCTCAATCGACTCAATCGGATACCGAATCAGCGAGTCTCCACCGGAAGTAGGCGCTTGACGAAGGCCGCCTCTACCAAGAGTAGTATTGCACATGCGCACGTGATCCGTCTGCGGGTGTGGCGCAAGGGGGACTGCCACGACTGCAGAACGTGCTCTGTGCGGCGTACGGATGGTCTCGCGTGTGATGCGAGGCCCGGAAGTCGCCGCTCGTGTTGTCCTGTGTCCTCGTCGGTTTCGACTGGCGAACGTGTTCAACACCTGCTGCTGAGGGGCGAATCCGTGCTGTGCTATCACTACGAAACCCGCCGGCTCGACGAAGACACGATCGAGCTGTCTCTGCCCGATTTTCCGGATTTCTGCGTCGTCAGTTATTCCGAACAGACCGCGGCGCGCTATGCGGCGCGCGCGCTCGTCACCGTGATCGAGACCTGGATGCGGATCGGCTATGACGTGCCGCGCCCGCGCGGTCTCGGCAAGTCGATCGAGCTTCCCCTCGACCTCGCGCTGAAGCTCTCCCTCTATTGGGAGGAGCGCGATCGCCGCACCCAGAGCGGGCGCGCCTTCGTCGACGGGGGCGCCGTCGTGGTGCAGCTCGACGAGATGCGCGAGCGGCTCCGCGCGCCGATGGCGCGCACCGCCTGACGATCTGACGGCGGGGCCCGCGCCTCGTCCGGACGACCCGATGCGGCGCGGGGCCCGTCAGCGGCCCCGGCCCGCCCCGCCCGATCCAGGGCGAGGCCCCTCCCGGCGCATCCGCGCCTCCAGGTTCGCCCCGAGGGCCGCCCCCTCCTCTCCGTTCGCTTCGGGCGGATGGCGGCCCGCCCTCCCGCGCTTCGCGCAAGACCCTCGCGCCGCCGGCGGCTCAGCCGCGCGGCAGCGTAAGTCGGAACCGCGCGCCCTCCGCCCCGCTGGAGACAAGCTCCAGCCGGCCGCGGTTCATCCGCGTCAGCTCCGAGGCGATGGCGAGGCCGAGCCCGGAGCCGCCGCGACGCGCCCCGCCGCGGAACGGCTGGAAGAGGTTTTCGAGCGCCCGCGGCGGCAGGCCCGGCCCGTCATCCGAAACTTCGATGATGACGGAACCGTCGTCGACGGAGGCCGAGACCAGCACGCGCCCGGCGCCCGCGCTCGCCTCGATCGCCTGCCGCGCGTTCCGCGCGAGGTTGCCGAGGATGCGGAAGAGATGATCCGCATCCGCCCGCGCCGTCAGGCCCTCCGCCGCCTCCGCCTCGAACGCGACCGCGCCGCCCTCCGCGAAGACCGCGTCGCCGACATCTGCGAAGAGCCGCCGGAGATCGACATCGCGGGGCGCCGGCGCCGCCTCCTCGGCCTTGCCGTGCCGCAGCGTGGCGGCGCAAAGCTCCGCCGCCCGGTCCAGCGAGCCGATCAGCTTCGGCCCGATCCGCGCCACGACCGGGTCCGCGCTGCCGTCGAGCCGGTCGGCGAGCAACTGCGCGCTCGCCACCATGTTGCGCAGGTCGTGGGAGATCTTCGCCACCGCCGCGCCGAGATCGGCGAGGCGGGACTTTTGCAGCAGCGCGGCGCGAAGCTCCGTCTGCATCTCGGAAAGCGCCGTCTCCGCACGGCGAATCTCGATCGGCCCGCGGCCCGAAGGCGGCGGCGGAGACGCGGCTTCCGGGTTGCGCTGAAAGTCCGTCATCGCCTCCACCACGCGCTCGATCGGGCGCACGATGGCGCGGCGCGCGAGGAGGAAGACGAACGCGCCCGTCGCGCCGGAAATGAAAAGCGATATCAGCAGGATGCGCTCCGCATAGTCGCGCATCGCGGCGACGAGGGGCGCCTCGTTCAGGGTGATCTCCGCCTCCGCGACGCCACCCCGCATCGACTCGCCGATGACCCGGATCAGCCGCGGCTCCCCCCGCGTCAGCGCCGTCGCCGCATCGGCGAGGAGGCGAAACTGCGAATCCTGCCGCAGGTCGAAACTCTCCTCCACCATCGTCCCGGTCGGCGCCGCGAGGATGAGCTGCCGCGCCCCGTCGCGCCGGAGCGCGATGGAGGAGACCTCGGCGTTGTCCAGAAGCTCCCGCTCCAGCGTCTCCTCCACCATCTCGTCCTCCGAGGCGAGAAGGGCGAGCGCGGCGATCTGCGCCATCTGGATGCGCTGCTGGAGATAGTCCTCGCGAAACCGCGCCAGCGACGGGAAGAAGACCAGCGCCTCCGTCAGCATCACCACGCCGACCGTAAGGAAGAACAGGCGTCCGGAGAGCGTTCGGGGAAGGAGCATCTGCGTTCCTGCGCGGAGCGTCGGGAGCCTAACCGCTCAGGGGAGTTTCGCAAGGAGCCGCACGGCCCGGCTGACGAGCTTCGAGCCGAAAAGCCGCGGCGTGAAATAGGCGCTCGCCGCCCGCTTCGGCAACTCGCCGAAGGTGGGGTAGGGGGCGACGAAGCCGGCCACGTCGCCGATCTTCAGCCCTTTCGACATCGCCAGCGACCAGATCGAGATGAGGTCCCCCGCACGGTCGCCGACGATGGTCGCGCCGACCGGCCGGCCCTTCGCGACCATCACCTTGCAGAAGCCCTCCGTCCGCCGCTCCGCCCGCGCCCGGTCGTTCCCCGCGTAATCCGCGCGGCAAACCTCCAGCCGGTCGCCATGCGCGGCCCGCGCCTCGGCCTCGGTGAGGCCGACCTGCGCCAGTTCGGGGTCGGTGAAGGTGGCGCGGGGGATCGCCGTCCGCGTCGCGTCGACCGGCAGGCGGAAAAGCGCGGAGCGGATGGCCAGCCCTCCCTGCCAGCCGGCGAGATGGGTGAACTGCGCGCCCCCCGCCGCATCGCCGATGGCGTAGACCCGCCGGTTCGTGGTGCGGAGCCCCCTGTCGACCTTCACGCTCGATTTCGTCGTCTCGATCCCCGCCGCGTCGAGGCCGAGATCCTCCACATTCGCCCGCCGCCCCGCCGCAACGAGGAGCGCGTCGCCCCGAAGCTCGGCGCCGCCGGACAGGGTCAGAACCGTCTCCGCCCCCTCGCGCCGCGCCGCCTCCACCGCCGCGCCCTCGCGGATCGAGACGCCTTCGACCCGGAGTGCGGCGAGAACGACCGCGGCCGCCTCCGCATCCTCCCGGCCGAGCGCCGTCGCCGCCTCGACCACCTCCACCTCGCAGCCGAGCCGGCGATGCGCCTGCGCGAGTTCGAGCCCGATCGGCCCGCCGCCGAGCACCAGAAGCCGCCGCGGCCGCTCCCTCAGATCGAAGATCGTCTCGTTGGTGAGGAACCCCGTCTCCGCCAGCCCCGGAACCGGCGGCGCCGCGGGGCGGGAGCCGGTGGCGATCACAAAGCGCCGCGCCCGGATCCGCGCGCCGCCCGCCTCCACCTCCTCCGGCGAGACGAACCGCCCGCGCGCCCGGATCACGGTGACGCCGAGGCCCTCGAACCGCTCCTGGCTGTCATGCGGCGCGATGCCGTCGATCACCGCCCGCACGTGGTCCTTCGCCGCGGCGAAGTCGACCTCCGCCGCCGCGGGCCGCACCCCGAAGGCCGCGCCCGCGCCCATCGCATGGGCCGCCTTTCCGGCCGCGATCAGCGCCTTCGAAGGCACGCAGCCAAAGTTGAGGCAATCGCCCCCCATCTCGCCCGCCTCGATCAGCACGACCGAGGCGCCCATCTGCGCCGCCCCGGCCGCGACGGTCAGGCCGCCGGAACCCGCGCCGATGACGCAGAGATCGGGCCGAAGCGCGCTCATCGCCGCCGCACCCGCTTCACCACGATGGGAAGCGCCGAAAGCGCCGCGAGCGCGAGGAGCGGCAGCAGCACCGGCGCCGTGAAGATCACCCCCAGATCCGGCTCCTCCCCCCGCGCGAAGACCGCGCCGAGCCCGGCGCCGACCGAGGCGTAGACGAGCGCGCCCGGCATGATCCCGAAGAAGGTGGTCCAGAGATAGGTCCGCGTCGAGGCGCCGAGAAAGGCCGGAACCAGGTTGGCGACGAAGAACGGCATCGCCGGCACCAGCCGCATCATCAGGAGCCAGCTCGCCTCGTCCTCCCGGAAGCCCTCGGCGGCCCGCTCCACCCAGCCGCCGGCCCGCGCGCGGAGCGCGTCGCCGAGCCCGGTCCTCGCCGCGAGGAAGATCGCCGTCGCGCCCATCGTCGCC
>CALFYQ010000269.1 GCA_937952085.1 uncultured Paracoccaceae bacterium
CTTCGTGTTCGGCTGGTGGTTCTTGCCGTACATCTCGAAATCGACGTCGAGCGCGGCCCAGCGGGCGCCGAAATCCGGCTTCCACTGCAGCTTCACCTGGCCGCCGGTGACCGGAAGGGTCCATTCCCGGCCCGACTCGTCGTCGAAGGTGACGGTCCCTTCCTTTGCGTCAACGTGCTTGATCGGCACGTAGAGGACGCGCCCCGTCTCGGGGTGGATCGGCAGGAAGCAGGAATAGGTCTGCCGCCGCTCCTCGCGGAGCGAAGGCAGCATGATCTCCATGATCGCGTCGTAGCGCTCGGCGCAGCGGAGCAGGATCTCGTCGAGCTTGCCCGACTTGTAATACTCGGTCGCCGAGGCGAACTCGTATTCGAAGCCGAACGTGTCGAGGAAGCGCCGGAGCATGGCGTTGTTGTGGGCTCCGAAGCTTTCGAACTCGCCGAACGGGTCCGGGACCGTGGTCAGCGGCTCCTGAAGGTGCTCCTTCAGCATGGCGGTGTTCGGCACGTTGTCCGGCACCTTCCGCATCCCGTCCATGTCGTCGGAGAAGCAGAGGAGCCGCGTCGGGATGTCCGACAGCGCCTCGAAGGCGCGGCGGATCATCGTGGTGCGCGCCACCTCGCCGAAGGTGCCGAGATGCGGCAGGCCGGAAGGGCCGTAGCCCGTCTCGAAAAGGACGTACCCTTTCTCGGGCGGCGCCTTCTCGTAGCGTTTGACGAGCCGGCGCGCCTCCTCGAAGGGCCAGGCCCGTGAGGTTTCGGCGAGGGCGCGAAGCTCGTTCATCTTTCCGGACTCCCTGTCGCGGGGCGCCGCCCTCCTATTGCGGGGGCCGGGGGCGGTCAATAATGTCCGACCGTTCTTCGAGACCGGAGCCTCTGCCATGTCCGACGTGATGAGCCCCCAGGATGCGCTGGTGGCGGTGATGATCGCCGTCTCGGCGGCGGACGAGGAGCAGACGACGGCGGAGCTCCTGACCATCGACCGCATCATCGACGCGCTGCCCGCCTTCAAGAATTACGACAAGGACCGGGTGCGCGGCGTCAACGACATCGTGCGGGAGCTGTTCTCCGAGGAGGACGGACTCGACGCGCTGATCGGCCTTGTGAAGGAGGCGCTGCCGGAGCGGTTTGGCGAGACCGCCTATGCGCTGGCCTGCGACGTCGCGGCCGCCGACGGCAAGGTGAAGATGACGGAGCTGAGCCTTCTCGAGATGCTGCGCCACGATCTCGGCGTCGGCCGCCTCGCCGCCGCCGCCATCGAGCGCGGCGCGCGGGCCCGCCACCAGCGGTTCTGACGTCGAACCGGGCGCGGGCCGGCGGCGCGCGCTCGACGAACCTGAAATTCGTCGAGCGCGGCGGGCTCGCCCCTCACCGCTCGTCGAAGCGGGCCTTCACGTAGGAGCCGGGGGCGGGTTCGATCACGCCGAGCTTCGCGCCGGGCTTCGGGGCCGGGATCCGCTCCAGAGAGCGTTCGGCGAGCCACTTGTCCCAGTCCGGCCACCAGGAGCCGGGGCGCTCCTCCGCGCCGGCGAGCCAGGCGGCGACGTCCCGCGGCTCGATCCCGTCGCGCACCCAGTGCTGGTATTTCTTGAGGACCGGCGGGTTCACCACCCCGGCGATGTGGCCGGAGCCGGCGACGACGAAGCGGTTGTCGGCGTTCTTCAGCAGTTTGGCGGCGCGGTAGGCGGAGGCTGCCGGAGCGATGTGATCCTCCCGGCTGGCGAGGTGGTAGATCGGCAGCCGGATGTCGGCCGGGTCGACCCGGTGGCCCTGCACCACGAGTTCGCCCTTCGCGAAGCGGTTATCCTTGTAGAAGTTCTCGAGATAGAAGTGGTGGACCCGCGCCGGCATCGAGGTCGAATCCGCGTTCCAGTAGAGCAGGTCGAACGGGAACGGGTCCTTCCCCAGCATGTAGTTCTGCACGACGTAGGACCAGATCAGGTCCGACGAGCGCAGCATGTTGAAGGCGGTGGCCATCGTCTCGGCCGGCAGGTAGCCCTTCTCCATCTGCTCGTCGACGACGTCGATCGTCTTCTCGTCCACCAGCACCTGGAGATCGCCGGCGGAGGAGAAATCGAGTTGGCCGGTGAACATGGTGGCGGAGGCGACGCGGTCGTCCTTCGTCCTTGCCATGTGGGCCAGCATGGTGCCGGCCATGGTCGCGCCGATGCAGTAGGAGCCGAGGTTGATCCTGTCCTCGCCGGTCTCTTCCCGGACCTTGTCGATCGCCTCCATGATCGCCGACATGTAGCTGTCCCAGGTCTCGTCCTTCTGCGCCGGGCCGGGGTTGACCCAGGAGATCATGAAGACCTGGTGGCCCTGCTCCACCAGCCACTGCACCATCGACTTCTTCGGGTTGAGGTCGAGGATGTAGTACTTGTTGATCCAGGGCGGCACGAAAAGGAGCGGCCGGCGCCAGACCGTCTCGGTCTTCGGCGCGTACTGGATGAGCTGGAGCGCGTTGCTCTGCCAGATCACGGCGCCCTCGGTCAGCGCCATGTTCTCGCCGACCTTGAAGGCGTTCATGTCGGTCTGCGAGATCAGCAGCTTGCCCTTGCCGCGGTTGATGTCCTTGGCCAGCGCCTCGACGCCGCGGACGAGGTTCGCGCCCTTTTCGGCGATGGTGGCGCGCAGCACCTCGGGGTTGGTGGCGGCGAAGTTCGAGGGGCTCATCGCCTCCCAGATGTTGCGCATCAGGAAGTCGAGCTTGCGGCGGTCCCGCTCCGGCATGTCGCCGATCTCGTGCGCCGTCTCCCGCGCCCAGCGGGAGGTGAGCAGATACGCCTGCTTCATGTAGCTGAAGACCTGGTTCTCGCTCCATTCCCGGTCGGCGAAGCGCTTGTCGCCGGGTTCGGGCGTCGCCAGCGGCTCGGCCTGCTCGGCGCCGAGCCAGCCCATCATGGTCCGCCGCCAGAGCTCGGCCTGCTGGATCCAGAGTTCGAGCGACTTCTCGGCGAGCTTCCGCGGGTTGTTGATCATCTCCCGCGTCAGGTCGGCGAAGATCGGCGCGGCGTTCAGCGGATCCACGTGCGGCTTGGCGTCGTCCTTGGCGTTGGCCTCGACCATGCGCGCCCAGATCTCCTGGCTCCGCTGCATGACCACCGCCATGTTGGCGGCGAATTCCGCGCTCTCCTCCATGCCCGGCAGGTCGGTCGGCAGCTTCGGCGGCTCCGCGTTCATCGAGGTCTCCTGCGTCTCTCTCCCCGCGCCGCCGCTTGCGCCGAGGCGTGCGGAGGCTAGTGTCTGCGCTGAGCGTAGCACGAGGCGGCGGCGATGGCGCGACCCGAGACGACGAAGCGCGGCGCCGCGTATCGCGGAATCGCCTCATTGGCGAGCGGCCTTCTCGTCGCATCGCTCGCAGGCTGCGTCGGGACCGGGCCGGAGATCTTCGACCGGATGCCGCCGAGCCGCGCCGCGGCGACGGACTGGCCGCACCTCGCCGACACGCCGACGCCGCCGCCCGCCGGCGTCTACACCGAGGCCGCCCCCGACCCGGCGCGCGGCGAGGCGGTGCGGGTCGATCTCGCCATCGCGGCGGAGGCGGCCGAGCGGAAGCGCCAGAAGGTCTCCGGCCCGGTGCGCTGAGCCGGCGGCGGCGCCGTCGGGGCGTGCCCTGATTCGGGGGCTTGCGTCCGCGATGCGCGCCTGTCGAAAGCGGGGGCGGCGTGATTCAACCTTGCGTTGCATCTCGCGGATCGCAGCACCCCAAATGACGATTTTCGCATTTGGCGGCCTTGCCGACCGGGTCGCGTGATCTAATGGTTAACGCCGAGGTGGGGCGTCGGCCTTCCGACGCGAGAGCCGAATGCGGTTACGGCCGCGAGCATGTAGCGCGCCGAAGGCGGCGAAGCGTAACGTTCCGGAGCGAGTACAAATGTTCCATCTAGCGAGACCCGCGGCGATCGCGGGCGCCATCGCCATACCGATACTCTCAGCAGGGGCCGCCGGCGCGGTGTCGATCGGGTTCGAGGGCCCGGATGTCGACCCCTATGTCGAGGCCGGCTTCACCTTCGACCCGTCGGCGCGCCTCGTCGACGGCAACTGTCTCAGCGGGGCCTGCCTCGCGCTCAACGACAACGATGTCGTGGAGATGAGCGCCGGCGGGGCGGCCTTCACGCTCAGCTCGATCAACTTCATGCTGCTCGGGCAGGGCGCCCCGAACGCCTTCACGGTGAGCGGCGACAATGGCGCGTCGCAGACGTTCAGCGTGGACGATTTCGGCGCGAATTCGGGCTACAACTTCATCGATTTCGGGGCGCTCTTCGCGAGCGTCACCGCGATCACCTTCGACACGCTCGGCGGCGGCAATGTCCGGATCGACGATCTGACGGCGGTCTTCGACGATGGCGACAACTCCACCATCGTGCCGCTTCCGGCCACGGCGCTGCTTCTCGTAGGCGCTCTGGCGACGCTCGGCTGGGCCGGACGGCGGCGGGCCGCCTGAGGCTTCGCGCGGCGGGCCGGCCCCTGCCCGCCGCGCATTTTCCGGACGCCGGCGACGGCGCCGGGACAACCTGCCCTTGACGTTAACGTAAATATCGCGACAAGGCCCCGATCCCGGCGCCGTTACGCCACGATTGGCGGTCATATGCGCCGGCGTCGACGGGGACGGCCCCGCCGAAACCGAAGGGTGGGGACGATGACGAAGTTTGGCATGTGGGCGGCGGTTCTTCTCGGCGCGGCGACGATCGCGGGCGCGGCCGAGGCCTCGACGATCGGCTTCGACGGCGACAAGCCGAAGAAGGACGACGCCTATCTTGAGGCGACCTATGCGTTCTTCGATGCGCGGCTGGTGAACGGCGAGTGCCTGTCGGGCGGCTGCCTCGCGCTCAACAACAACGAGACCACGACGATGGCCCGCGTCGATGAGGCGCTGTTCGACATCGACGCGATCACCTTCCAGCTCCTCGGCGAAGGCGGGTCGCACCGGAGGGCCGCGTCCACGAACAACACGCTGACGCTGACCGCCGACACCGGCGCGACGATTTCCTTCTCGACGGCGAACTTCTCGGCCGGCGCCTACCACACGGTGGCGCTCGACCCGGCGTTCTTCTCCAGCATCCGGTCGATCGCCTTCTCGGCCTCGAATGGCGGCAACGTACGGATCGACGGGCTTTCGGCCGGCGTTCCGGCCGCGGCGTCCGCGACGGTCGGCGTCTCCGCGGTGCCGCTGCCGGCCTCGGCCTGGCTGCTGGCGGCGAGCCTCGCCGGTCTCGGCTTCCTGCGCCGCCGCAAGGCCGCCTGACGCCCGCGGCGATTGCGGGCGGCCCGCGCCGGGGGTAGAGACGCGCTCGACCCCGCCGCGGAGCCTGCGATGGCCGAGGAATTCCACCGCATCAAGCGCCTTCCGCCCTATGTCTTCGCCGAGGTGAACCGGCTGAAGGCCGCGTATCGGGCGGAGGGCGTCGACATCATCGACTTCGGGATGGGCAATCCCGACATGGATACGCCCGCCCATATCGTCGAGAAACTGATCGAGACGATCCGGAAGCCGCGGACGCACCGCTATTCCGCCTCGAAGGGCATCCCGGGGCTCCGCCGCGCGCAGGCGGCCTATTACGCCCGCCGCTTCGGCGTGGAACTCGACCCCGAGAAGGAAGTGATCGCCACGCTCGGCTCCAAGGAGGGGCTGGCGAACCTCGCCATGGCGATCACCGCGCCGGGCGACGTGATCCTCTCGCCGAACCCGTCCTACCCGATCCATCCCTATGGCTTCATGATCGCGGGCGCCGCGCTCCGGCACATCCCGGCGCTGCACGAGGGGCGGTTCGACCCCGAGGCCTACATGACCAGCCTCAGCCGGGCCGTCACCCATTCGGTGCCGAAGCCCTCGGCGCTGATCGTCTCCTTCCCGTCGAACCCGACGGCGCAGGTCTGCGACCTCGACTTCTACCGGGAGGTGGTGGCCTTCGCCCGCAAGCATGACATCTGGGTGCTTTCGGACCTCGCCTATGCCGAGATCTATTTCGACGGGAACCCGCCGCCCTCGATCCTGCAGGTCGAGGGGGCGCGGGAGGTGGCGGTGGAGTTCACCTCGCTCTCCAAGACCTATTCGATGCCGGGATGGCGGATGGGCTTCGCGGTGGGAAACCGCCGGCTGATCGACGCACTGACGCGGATCAAGTCCTATCTCGACTATGGCGCCTTCACCCCGGTGCAGGTCGCGGCGGCCGCCGCGCTCAACGGGCCGCAGGATTGCGTCGCCGAGATCCGCGGCGCCTACAAGGCGCGGCGCGACGTGCTCGTCTCCGCGATGGGCGCGGCGGGCTGGGAGATCCCCTCGCCGCCGGCGACGATGTTCGCCTGGGCCCCGGCGCCGCCGGCCTTCGCCGAGCTCGGCTCGATGGGCTTTTCCAAGATTCTCCTCAAGGAGGCGGGCGTCGCCGTCTCCCCCGGCGTCGGCTTCGGCGAATATGGCGAGGGGTTCGTCCGCCTCGGCCTCGTCGAGAACGAGCAGCGCATCCGCCAGGCCGCGCGCGGGGTGAAGCGGGTGATCGCCCGCGCCGAGGAGCTGATCGCGGCCGAACGCACCGCCGCCCCCGCCGCCTGACCGAAGGAACCCGAATGACCCAGCCTCTCCGCATCGGCCTCGCCGGCCTCGGCACCGTCGGCGGCGGCGTCGCCCGCATCCTGATCGAACATGCGGCGATGGTCGCGTCGCGGGCCGGGCGGGGGCTGACGCTCGTCGCCGTCTCGGCGCGGGACCCGAAGAAGGACCGGGGCGTGGACCTTTCCGGCGTCGCCTTCGAGGCGGACCCCGTCGCGCTCGCGGCGCGGCCCGATGTGGACCTGCTGATCGAGGCGATGGGCGGCGAGGACGGGCCGGCGAAGGCGGCGGTGGAGGCGGCGCTCTCGCGCGGCGCCTCGGTCGTCACCGCGAACAAGGCGCTTCTCGCGCGGCGCGGCGCGGCGCTGGCGGCGCTGGCCGAGGCGAACGGCGCGGAGCTTCGCTACGAGGCGGCGGTGGCGGGCGGCATCCCGTGCGTGAAGGCGCTCGGCGAGGGGCTCGCCGGGAACCGGATCAGCCGGGTGATGGGCGTCCTTAACGGCACCTGCAACTACATCCTGACGCGGATGGAGGCGGAGAGCGCGCCCTATGCCGGGGTGCTGGCCGACGCGCAGCGGCTCGGCTACGCCGAGGCGGACCCGAGCTTCGACGTGGGCGGGATCGACGCGGCGCACAAGCTGGCGCTGCTCGCCGCGCTGGCCTTCGGCGCGAAGGTCGATTTCGACGGGGTGATGGTGGAGGGGATCGACAAGCTCTCCCTCGCCGATATCGAGCACGCGGCCGAACTCGGCTTCCGCATCAAGCTCCTCGGCGTCGCGCGGATGCAGGGCGAGGCGCTGGAGCAGCGGATGCGGCCCTGCCTCGTTCCCGCCGCCTCGCCCTTCGGCAAGCTCGAAGGCGTCGCCAACATGGTGGTGATCGAGGGCGACGCGGTGGGTCGGATCGTGATGGAGGGGCCGGGCGCCGGCGCCGGGCCGACCGCCTCCGCCATCATGGCCGACGTGATCGACGTGGCGCGCGGCTTCCGCCGCCCGGTCTTCGGCGTGCCGGCGGAGACGCTCCGCGCCGCGCCGCGGGCGACGACCGGCGCGCCGGCGGCCTATTACGTCCGCCTCTCGCTCGCGGACCGGCCCGGCACGCTGGCGCAGGTGGCGGCGGCGCTCGGGGCCGAAGGCGTCTCGATCCACCGGATGGTGCAGACGGCGGAGGCCGAGGAGGGCGGCGAGGCGACGGTTCTCATCGTCACCCACGAGACGATGCGGCCGAAGCTCGACGCGGCGCTGGCGGCGATCCAGAAGAGCGAGGTCTCGCTCGGCGCGCCGGTGGCGATCCGGATCGAGCAGGTCTGACCGGCGGGGCGGGATATCGCACGCGATATCGACCTCAAGTAACTGTAAAGAAAGAAAAAGCCTTGCTTGAGGCGCGGTGGGAGCGCCTTGTCCGCGCTCTGTCTTCCGGCGCGGGCCGCGCGGGCGACGTCGATCGGAACTCCTCCCCGCGCCGACGGCTTCGGGGGGGGGGAGTTCGGCCGGGCTGCGCCCTGCGTCCCGGGGCCCTGATCGGCCGTCCGGAACCGCCCGGCCCCTGCCGGCGTCTCGCGAACGGCGCGCGCCTCGCCGGAGCGAAGCTCGACGCGCCCTGCGGAGCCATGCATGGCGGGCGCCCGCTTCCGCCGCTTTTCCTCGCCGCCGCGGGCCGATACGGTTCCGCCGACATCACGGGAGCACCACGCATGACCGACGCCCTCTGGCGGCTTTCCGCCGTCGACCTCGCCGAACGGATCGCGAAGAAGGAGGTCTCCGCGCGGGACGCCGCCGCCTCGGTCATCTCGCGGATGGAGGCGGTCAACCCGAAGCTCAACGCGGTGGTGGTGGAGACGGCCGAAGAGGCGATGAAGGCCGCCGCCGCGCTCGACGAGGCGCAGGCGAAATCCGGCCCGGTCGGGCCGCTCCACGGCGTGCCGGTCACCATCAAGATCAACGTCGACCAGACGGGCTGGCCGACCTCCAACGGCGTCGTCGCCTTCAAGGATGTGATGGCGCCGGCCGACGCGCCGGTGGTCTCCAACCTCCGCAAGGCGGGCGCGGTGGTGGTGGGCCGCACCAACACGCCGGAATTCTCGTTCCGGGCGGATACCGACAACCCGCTGCACGGCCGCACGCACAACCCGTGGGGCGACCATGTCTCCCCCGGCGGCTCCTCCGGCGGCGCGGGCTCGGCGGTGATGGCGGGGATCGGCGCGCTGGCGCATGGCAACGACATCGGCGGCTCGCTCCGCTTTCCGGCGGCGGCCAACGGCGCGACCACGGTGAAGCCGGGGCTCGGCCGCGTGCCGGCCTTCAACCCGTCGCAGACGGCGGAGCGCGGGCTTCTCTCGCAGCTCATGTCGGTGCAGGGGGTGATCGCCCGCTCGGCCGCCGACGTGGCCCTCGGCATGCGGGCACTGGTGGCGCATGACCCGCGCGACCCCTGGCAGGTGGCGCGGCCCTTCGACCTCGAGCGGCCGGAGGGGAAGATCAGGGTCGGCTTCACCAAGGAATCGCCGGGCGGCGATCTCCACCCGACGGTGAACCAGGCGCTCGACGAGGCGGCGGCGGCGCTGAAGGACGCCGGCTACGAGGTGGTCGAGGTTTCCGCGCCGATGGTGCAGGAGATCGGCGCGGTCGGCTATCGGGCGCTGATGGGCGAGAGCGAGGCGCTGATCGGGCCGGCGGTGCGCAAGCTC
>CALFYQ010000270.1 GCA_937952085.1 uncultured Paracoccaceae bacterium
CGAAGATCGCGTTGATGAGATGCGAGAACGGCACCTGCCCCGTCTGCAGCCCGACCAGCGTCAGCGCAGCGAAGAGCGCCATCACCCCCTGCGCATAGTTGAAGATGCCGGAGGACTTGAAGATCAGCACGAAGCCGAGCGCGACGAGCGAATACATCACGCCGGACATCAGCCCGTTCAGGATCACCTCGAGCGTGATCAGGACATCGACCATCATCGGGCTCCTAGTGGCTGACGCCGAGATAGGCGTCGATCACGTCCTGGTTGGCGCGCACCTCGTCGGGCGCGCCGTCGCCGATCTTCTTGCCGTAATCGAGCACCACCACGCGGTCGGCGATGTCCATGACGACGCCCATGTCGTGCTCGATCAGCGCGATCGTGGTGCCGAACTCGTCGTTCACGTCGAGGATGAAGCGGCACATGTCCTCCTTCTCCTCGACGTTCATACCGGCCATCGGCTCGTCGAGAAGGAGGAGCGCCGGCTCCGCCGCCAGCGCCCGGCCGAGCTCCACCCGCTTCTGGAGGCCATAGGGCAGCCGGCCCACCGGCGTCTTCCGGATCGACTGGATCTGCAGGAAGTCGATGATCTTCTCCACCGCCTCGCGGTGCGCGACCTCCTCCTTCTCCGCCCGGCCCCACCAGAGCGCCTGCTCGGCCATGGTGGACTTCATCTTGATGAGCCGGCCCGACATGATGTTGTCGAGCGTCGTCATCCCCTTGAAGAGGGCGATGTTCTGGAAGGTGCGGGCGATGCCCTGATGGGCGATCTCGTGCGGCTTCATCGGCCCGCGCTTCGCGCCGCGGAACCAGACCTCGCCCTCCTGCGGGTGGTAGAACCCATTGATGACGTTCAGCATGGAGGACTTGCCGGCCCCGTTCGGGCC
This sequence comes from uncultured Paracoccaceae bacterium, assembly GCA_937952085.1. GTDB lineage: Bacteria > Pseudomonadota > Alphaproteobacteria > Rhodobacterales > Rhodobacteraceae > Pikeienuella. The sequence goes on from CALFYQ010000270.1 coordinate 885, forward strand.
GATGATGGCGCGGATCTCCCCCTCGCGGATGTCGAAGGAGATGCCCGAGAGCGCCACGACGCCGCCGAAGCGGAGCGTGATGTTCTTCAGCTCCATCACCGCGCCGCCGATCTTGCGGCCGTCCGGCGTGGTGAACCCCTGTCCCATGTCCTTCACGCCGCCATCCTCCCGCCCTGGCCGCGCGGGGCGACGGCGGCGTCCTCGATCTTCAGCGTGGCGGAGATGCGGCCCTTGCGGCCGTCCTCGTAGGCGACCTCGGTCTCGGCGAAGACCTCGCCGGCGCCGGCGTACATCGCCTCGATGATCGCGCCGTAGCGCTCGCCGATCACGCTGCGGCGGATCTTCTGCGTCCGGGTCATCTCGCCGTCATCGGCGTCGAGCTGCTTGTGGAGCACGACGAAGCGGTGGACCTGGCAGCCCGCCAGCATCTCGTCGGCGGCGAGGGAGCGGTTCACCTCCTCCACATGCGCCTTCATCATCCCGTAGACCTTCGGGTGCTGCGCCAGCTCGGTGTAGGAGGCGTAGGCGATGTTGTTCCGCTCCGCCCAGGAGCCGACCGAGCCGAGATCGATGTTCAGCATCGCCACGCAGCTTTCCCTGCCGGCGCCGACCACCACCGCCTCGTAGATGTTCGGGAAGAACTTCAGCTTGTTCTCGACGTATTTCGGCGCGAAGAGCGAGCCGTCGGCCAGCTTCCCCACGTCCTTCGCCCGGTCGATGATCCGAAGGTGCCCCGTCCCCTCCTCGATGAAGCCGGCGTCGCCGGTCGCGACCCAGCCTTCCGGGTCCTTCGTCTCGGCGGTCTTCTCGGGCTGCTTGTAGTATTCGACGAAGACGCCGGGGGAGCGGTACCAGACCTCGCCGTTGTCATCGATCTTCAGCTCGACGCCCGGGCTCGGCACGCCGACCGTATCCGCCCGCACCTCGCCGTTCGGCTGCATCGTGATGAAGACGGAGGCCTCGGTCTGGCCGTAGAGCTGTTTCAGGTTGATGCCGAGCGAGCGGTAGAACTGGAAGATCTCCGGCCCGATCGCCTCGCCGGCGGTATAGCCGAGCCGCACGCGGGACATGCCGAGCGCGTTCTTCAGCGGGCCGTAGATGAACAGCTCGCCCAGCCGGTATTTCAGCCGGTCCATGAACCCGACCGGCTTGCCGTCGAGGATGTCGCCGCCGACCCGCCTGGCATGGTCCATGAAGACGCGGAAGAGCCATTTCTTCAGGCGCCCGGCGTCCTCCATCCGGATCATCACGTTGGTGAGGAGCCCTTCGAAGACCCGCGGCGGCGCGAAGAAATAGGTCGGGCCGATCTCCTTCAGATCGGCCATCATCGTCTCCGGGCTTTCCGGGCAGTTCACCGCGAAGCCGTTTACGCAGGCCTGCGCAACGGAGAAGATGTAATCGCCCACCCAGGCCATCGGCAGGTAGGCGAGGATCGAATCCGTGGAATTCAACCCGTCGAAGGCGGAGGAGGAGCGCGCCGCCGAGAGGATGTTCTCGTGGGAGAGCACCACGCCCTTCGGCTTGCCCGTCGTGCCCGAGGTGTAGAGCATGACGCAGGTGTCGGACGCCTTCCCCTTCGCGATGATCGCGTCGAGCGCCGGGCCCAGCGTCGCCTCCGCGGCGCGGCCGATCTCCTGGATCTCGGAATAGGCGTTCAGCGCCGAATGATCGTATTTCCGAAGGCCGCGCGGGTCGTCGTAGATCACCCGCTCCAGCGCCGGCAGGCGGTCCTTCACGGAGAGGACCTTGTCGACCTGCTCCTGGTTCTCCACCACCGCGAAGCGGGCGCCGCAATGGTCGAGGACATAGGCCATCTCCTCGGCCACGCTGTCCTGGTAGAGCGGAACCGGGATCGCGCCGCACATCTGCGCCGAGATCATCGAGAGATAGAGCGCCGGCCGGTTCTGGCCGATCACCGCAACCTTGTCGCCCTCTTCCAGGCCCTTCGCCTTCAGGCCCAGGGCGAAGGCGCGCGCATGGGCGCGCGACTCGGCCCAGGTGAGGCCCTGCCAGATGCCGTATTCCTTCTCCCGGTACGCCGGGAGGGACGCGCGTTCCCGCGCGTTCCAGTCGAATACCTTCGGAAGCGTGTCGAGCGCTTCCGGCGGCGCGACGTGATCGCCCACGCCAACCTCCCCATTGTCGCCCGACGTTGCGGGCTGCCGTCATTATCTGACGTATTCGGCCGTCAATTCGCAGCAATGTTGCCGGGGGTCAAGGCGACAATGACTTCGCCTCGCCGACATGTGACGAAATCTCGCGCAGGAGGCGAAACGCCGTAACGAAAAACGCGCGCCGGTTTCCCGGCGCGCGTCCGATTCAGGCGCGAGCAAGCGTCAGGCGTCGGCCTTGCGCGCCTTGCCCTCGATCGCCTTCGCGCCCGCGATCTCGATCTTGCGGGGCTTCAGCGCCTCCGGAATCTCGCGGACGAGGTCGATGTGGAGCAGGCCGTGCTCCATCGTCGCTCCGGTCGCGCGGACATGGTCGGCGAGCTGGAAGCGGCGCTCGAAGCTGCGCTCCGCGATGCCGCGATGGAGGAAGGTGCGGCCGTCCTCGGCCGTCGCCTGGGCCTTGCCGCCCTTCACGACGAGCACGCCTTCGCGCGCCTCGATGTCGAGGTCGCCCATGGTGAAGCCGGCCACGGCGAGCGTGATCCGGTAGGCGTTCTCGCCGGTCTTCTCGATGTTGTAGGGTGGGTAGCTCGGCTGGGCGACGTCGGCCGTCAGCACCTGGTCGAGCATGTTCGCGAACCGGTCGAAGCCGACCGTGCTGCGATAGAGGGGGGTGAGATCGAACGTGCGCATTTCAGCGTCCTCCTGGGAGCGATACTGTGATGGAGACCCCGTGAGGCGGCCTCCGGTACGGCTTCGCCGAGCCCGCATCGGGCGCCCGGCGAGAGGGAGGTAGGAAGCGCGCGCGCCCGCTTCAAGGCCTTTTCAGGGCTGCGCCAGCACCGGCCCCAGCGCCTCCTCCAGCACCACCGCGAAGGCCCGGGACTGGCCGCGCCAGCGCCCCATCGCCGAGACGACGGCGACGATCTTCCGCTCCCCGTCCACCTCGCGGAAGACCGGCGCGCCGGAGACGCCGTAGGTCACGTCGCAGTCGAGCACCGCCACCGGTCCGAACCGCGCCACCACCCGGCAGGGCGATTGCAGCGAGGGGATCTCCGGCCGGTCCCGCCCGTAGGAGAGGATCGAAACCTCGTTTCCCGCCTTCAGCCCGGCGGCGATGCCAAAGGGCGCGACGCCCGGGATCGGCGCTTCGAGCCGCACCAGTGCGAGGTCGGCCGCGATCTGCGCCTCCGACGCGGTGCGGGACCAGACGTAATCCGGGTGCCGGGCCAGCGACTTCGCCGTCTCGAAGGCGACGTATTTCCGAAGCCGATAACCGGCGACGAAGGTGATCCGCCCCGGCAGCCGCTTCGCCCCGGTCTTCGGCGAGATCAGGCAATGCGCGGCGGTGACGACGAGATCGGGGGCGACCAGCGCGCCGGTGCAGAACCCGTCGCCGAGATTGAGCCGGCCGACCGCGTTCCACGCCGTCTGCTCGGCGGCGGAAAGCATCTGGCGCCCGTCCGCCGCCGCGGCGAAGGCGGGAAGGAGGAGAAGAAGCGCCAGCGCCCTCAGCACAGCTTCGCGGGCTTCGGCCCGCCGGTCGCCCAGTCGATCAGCTCGACCGTGTGGACCACCGGAACCTCCATCGCCGAGCCGATCTGCATCATGCAGCCGATGTTTCCGGTCGCCACCGCCTCGGGCCGCGTCGCCGCGAGATGGCCGGCCTTGCGCGCCTTCAGCTTGGCGCTGATCTCCGGCTGGACGAGGTTGTAGGTGCCGGCCGAGCCGCAGCAGAGATGGCTTTCCGCCGGCTCCACCACCTCGAAGCCCATGCGCTTCAGGAGCGCCTTCGGCGCGTCCTTGATCTGCTGGCCGTGCTGGAGCGAGCAGGCGGCGTGATAGGCGATCCGCATCTTCGGCGCCCCCTCCGCCGGCTCCGGCTTCAGCGTGGTCAGCACCTCGGCGATGTCCTTCGCCAGCGCGGAGATCTTCGCCGCCTTGGCCGCCATCGCCGGGTCGTCCTGGAACATCCAGCCATAATCCTTCACCGTCGTGCCGCAGCCCGAGGCGTTGATGACGACGGCGTCGAGCCCGCCCTGGTCGATCTCCCGCGTCCAGGCCTCGATGTTCCGCGCCGCGGTGCGGTGGCTCTCCTCCTCCTTGCCCATGTGATGGACCAGCGCGCCGCAGCAGCCCGCGCCCTTCGCGATCACCACCTCGCAGCCGAGCCGGGTCAGGAGCCGGATCGTCGCCTCGTTGATGTCGGTGTCGAGCGCCCGCTGCGCGCAGCCGGTCATCAGCGCCACCCGCATCCGCCTGGCGCCCGCCGCAGCGTGGGTCTGCGGCTCCTCCATCCGCGAGGGCGGCGGCAGGGTGGCGGGCGCGAAGGCCACCATCGCCTTCAGCTTGCCGGGGAGGAGGAAGGCGAAAGGCTTCGCCGCCATCGCGCCCAGCATGGCGAAGCGGAACCGCGTCGGGTGCGGCAGGATGAAGGCGAGGAGGGCGCGGAGCGCCCGGTCCGCCAGCGGCCGCTTGTAGGTCTTCTCGATATGCGCCCGGGCATGATCGACGAGGTGCATGTAGTGGACGCCGGAAGGGCAAGTCGTCATGCAGGCGAGGCAGGAGAGGCAGCGGTCGATGTGCTTGACCGTCTTCTCGTCGGCCGGGCGGCCGGCCTCCAGCATGTCCTTGATGAGGTAGATGCGGCCGCGCGGGCTGTCGAGTTCGTCGCCCAGCACCTGATAGGTCGGGCAGGTGGCGGTGCAGAACCCGCAATGGA
>CALFYQ010000271.1 GCA_937952085.1 uncultured Paracoccaceae bacterium
AGAGCGCCGCCTGCTCCGACCGGAGCTCCGCCTCGCCCGCCGCCTCGTCCTGGGCGGCCGCGCCGCCGGCGAGCGCCGCGGCGAAAGCCGCCGCGATGATACCTGCTCTCATGCCTCGTCCCTCGCGCCCTTTGCCGGCGTCACTGGTTCTGGAAGTCCACGAAGTCCTGCAGCGCGTCGCGGAAGGCGTTGATCGACAGATCGAAATCCGTGAGGTCGATCCGGATGCCGCCAAGGTCCACCACGTCGCCATGCAGCAGCCGGACGTTGGTGAAGATCGGGCTGCCTTCGTAGTTGATGTTGAAGGAGCCGTTCAGCCGGTCCGAGGCGGAGATCGTGAAGGCCCCGTCCGTCGCGCCGAAAAGGCCGCTGATGCCGACCGGGTCGGTGACGAGGTGGTCGCCGTCCCGCACCACGATCACCGTGTCGACCAGCCGGTCGCCGCCGCCCTGGCCGACGAATTCGGGCTCGAGCGTCGCCGGGAAATCCGCGATAAAGATGCCCTGGCCGCTGTCGAGCACGAAGTTGAGCACGAATGCGCCGACCCCGCTCACTACACCGTCCGACACCGTGGTCGCGGAGAAATTGTAGCCGCCCGAGAAGAAGATGCCGTTCATGTTCGGGTCGACGACCGGCGGCAGCGTCTCGGGGTCGAGGTTGCTGCTCTGCACGTCGGTCGTCGAAGGCTGGAGCGCCGGGTCCGGGCCGGCGGAGAAGGAATAGGAGGCGCGCTCGCCGGTCGTCGTCACCGGGGGCTGGAACACCACGCCCGGCGCGCCGGTGCCGACCGCCGCCACCCGGCCGATGCCGCCGCCGGCGTCGCCGCCGCCGCCCGACCCGCCGTCGCCATTGCCCGCCCCCGCCGCGAGCGCCGCCGCGATCACCTCTGGCGTCGCGATGCCGAGATAGGTGACGAACCCGTCCACCGAGATGCTGGCGTAGCCGCCTTCGCGGGTGATCGTCAGCGAGCCCCGCGGCCCGGTGATGGTCGAGGAGATGCCGGCGAAGTGGAAATGAAAGGCGGAGCCGTCCGGCCCCACCACGGTCTGCGAGATGCCGCCGCGGATGCCGATCGTCGCGCTCGGCGTCGTGACCTGGGCGACCGAGCTCTTGGTGATCCGCCCGCCCACGAGCCGGAGCGCGCCCCGCGCCAGCGAAACGCCGATCTCGCCGGTCTTCGCCTCGGGGTCGTAGACGTACTTGTCGAGCACGATGTCCGAGTTCGGCGAGATCGTCATCGAGGTCTGGTCGAGGAAGAGGATCTGCCCGCCGCCATCGGCCGAGGTGGAGATCCGCTCGTTCGTCACCAGCGCGTCGCGGATGAAGACCGGCCGCGGCGCCTCGCTGGGGCGCGCGCCCGTCATGTCGCGGTTGACCGCGGCGAGAACGCCGATTTCCGCCTCCGCCGCGCCGCCCGCCAGAAGCGCGGCCGCAAGGGCGAGCGTGAACCCACGAAGCATTGATTTCCCCCGTCTTCGCCGCGTCGAAGCGCCGGCTGACGCATCGCATAATGCATCGTGAGTAACCGGACCATTGAATTTTTGCGCGTTGCAGCGCAAAGGGCCGCCCGAACCCTTCCGGGCGGGCCGGGCCCGCCGCCTCCGAGGCTTTCCGATGACCTTGAACACCGCGCCGATCCCCGAACTCTATGTCTCCGCCGAGAGCGCGGCGAAGCTCAAGGTCGAAGCCGGCGGCCTGCCGTCCTGGGACCTGACGCCCCGTCAGATCTGCGATCTCGAGCTTCTGATGAACGGCGGGTTCCACCCGCTGAAGGGGTTCCTCGGCGAGGCCGACTACAATTCCGTCGTCGAGACGATGCGCCTCGCCGACGCCACGCTCTGGCCGATGCCGGTGACGCTCGACGTCTCCGAAGCCTTCGCCGGCAAGGTGGAGCCGGGCCAGGACATCGCGCTCCGCGACCAGGAGGGCGTGATCCTCGCGATCATGACCGTCACCGACCGCTGGACGCCGAACAAGGCCCGCGAGGCGGAGAAGGTCTTCGGCGCGGACGATGTCGCGCACCCGGCGGTCAACTACCTCCACCACGTCGCCGGGCCGGTCTATCTCGGCGGTCCGATCACCGGCCTGCAGCCGCCGACGCATTACGACTTCAAGGCGCGGCGCGACACGCCGAACGAGCTTCGCGCCTTCTTCCGCAAGCTCGGCTGGCGCCGCGTGGTCGCGTTCCAGACCCGGAACCCGCTCCACCGCGCGCACCAGGAGCTGACCTTCCGCGCCGCCCGCGAGGCGCAGGCCAACCTTCTCATCCACCCGGTCGTCGGCATGACGAAGCCGGGCGACATCGACCATTTCACCCGCGTGCGCTGCTACGAGGCGGTGCTGGACCAGTATCCGGCCTCCACGACGCACATGTCGCTTCTCAACCTCGCGATGCGGATGGGCGGCCCGCGCGAGGCGGTCTGGCACGCGCTGATCCGGCGCAACCACGGCGTCACCCATTTCATCGTCGGGCGGGACCATGCCGGCCCCGGCAAGAACAGCCAGGGGAAGGACTTCTACGGCCCCTATGACGCGCAGGAGCTGGTGGCGAAATACGCCGGCGAGCTCGGCGTCGAGATGGTGCCGTTCAAGCAGATGTCCTACGTGCAGGAGCGCGCCGAATACATGCCGGCGGACGAGGTGCCGGAGGGCTCCACCGTCCTCGACATCTCGGGCACCGAGCTTCGCCGCCGCCTGCAGGAAGGGCTGGAGATCCCCGAATGGTTCTCCTTCCCCGGCGTCGTGGCGGAGCTGCGCCGCACCAAGCCGCCGCGGGCGAGCCAGGGCTTCACGGTGTTCTTCACCGGCCTTTCCGGCTCCGGCAAGTCCACCATCGCCAACGCGCTGATGGTGAAGCTGATGGAGCTCGGCGGCCGGCCGGTGACGCTGCTCGACGGCGACGTCGTCCGGAAGCACCTCTCCTCCGAGCTCGGCTTCTCGAAGGAGCACCGCGACATCAACATCAAGCGGATCGGCTACGTCGCGTCCGAGATCACCAAGAACGGCGGCATCGCCATCTGCGCCCCGATCGCGCCCTACACGGCGACCCGCCGCGCGGTGCGCGAGATGGTCGAGGAGCACGGCGCCTTCATCGAGGTCCATGTCGCGACCTCGGTCGAGGAATGCGAGCGGCGGGACCGGAAGGGCCTCTACAAGCTCGCCCGCGAAGGCAAGATCAAGGAGTTCACCGGCATCTCCGACCCCTATGAGGCGCCCGAGAAGCCCGAGCTTCGGGTCGACACCGTCAGCGTCTCGCCGGACGATTGCGCCCAGGACGTGATGCTGAAGCTCGAAAGCATGGGCCTGATCCGGGGCTGAACGCCGGATGGCCGCCGCCGCGGAACGCCCCGACGCCGTCGTCATCGGCGCCGGCCCGGCGGGGCTCATGGCGGCGGAGGCGCTGGCCGACGCCGGCGTCTCGGTCCTCGTCGCCGAGGCGAAGCCTTCGGCGGGGCGAAAGCTCCTGATGGCCGGCAAGTCCGGCCTCAACCTGACGAAGGACGAGCCGGCCGAGCCGTTCCTCGCCGCCTTTGGCGATGCGGCCCGCTGGCTCACCCCGATCCTCGCAGACTTCGGCCCAGTAGAGGCGCAAGCCTGGGCGCGCAGTCTCGGGCGGGAGCTTTTCACCGGCTCGACCGGCCGCGTCTTCCCGAAGGAGATGAAGGCCTCCCCCCTTCTCCGCGCCTGGCTCGCGCGGCTCGGGGCGAAGGGCGTTGGGCTCGAGACCCGGCTCCGCTGGGAGGGGTGGGAGGGCGACGCGCTCCGCTTCGCCGCGCCCGAGGGGCCGCGCCGCCTCCGCCCCGCCGCCACGATCCTCGCCCTCGGCGGCGGAAGCTGGCCGCGCCTCGGCTCCGACGGCGCCTGGGCGCCCCTCCTCGGCGCGCGGGGCGTCGCCCTCGCCCCGTTCCGCCCCGCCAACATGGGCTTTCGCCTGCGCTGGTCGGCGAAGATGGCGCCCTTTCTCGGCGCGCCGGTGAAATCCGTCGCCCTTCTCGCCGGGGACGAACGGGCGCGCGGCGAGTTCGTGCTCACCGCGAAGGGGATCGAGGGCGGCGGCGTCTACGCCGTCTCCCGCGCGCTCCGCGAGGGCGCGCCGCTGGCGCTCGCCCTCCTGCCGGATGTCGCCGAGGCCGAGGCGGCCGCGCGCCTCGACGCCGCGAAGGGCGCCTCGGCGCCGGAACGGCTCCGCAAGGCGCTCCGCCTGCCGCCGGAAAAGCGCGCCCTCCTCTTCGAATTCGCCCGCCCGCTGCCGGCGGACCCGGCCGCCCTCGCCCGCCTCGCGAAGCGCCTGCCGGTCCCGCACGAAGGCCCGCTGCCGCTCGAAGAGGCGATCTCCACCGCCGGCGGGATCGCGCAGGAGGCGCTCGACGGGGGCCTGATGCTCCGCGCCCTCCCCGGCGTCTTCGCCGCCGGCGAGATGCTCGACTGGGAGGCGCCGACCGGCGGCTACCTCCTCACCGCCTGCCTCGCCACCGGCCTCCGCGCCGGCCGCGCCGCCGCCGCCTTTCTCGGCCGGGGGTGAAACGCGGGGCGCGCACGCCGCGGCTCAATCGGACCTGAAGCGCCAAACCTTCGCGACGGGGGAGCGAAGCGCAGAGGGCGGCGGCCGCCCCTGGGCGGGCGCCTGATCGGTCCGGCATGAGCGATTTACGGCGTCGCCCCGAGCTCCGGCCGAGCCGCGCGTGACGACCGAGGGGCGGCCCCGAAGGGCCCAGACGCCCGGCGCGAACACCGCGTCACGCGCCGGTCAGGCTCCGCACCCGCCGCACCGCCGCTACGTAACCCTCGATCCCGAAGCCGGCGACCACCCCGTCCGCCCGGAGCGAGACATAGGAATGGTGGCGGAAGCTCTCCCGCTTGTGGACATTGGAGATGTGCACCTCGATCACCGGCCCCTCGAAGGCGTTGAGCGCGTCGAGGATGGCGACGGAGGTGTGGGTGTAGGCGGCCGGGTTCATCACGATCCCCGAGGCCGCCTCCCGCGCCTCGTGGATCCAGTTTACCAGCCCCCCCTCGAGGTTCGACTGGCGGAACTCGATTCCCACGGGCGCCGCCGCCTCGCGGCAGAGCCGCTCCACATCCGCCAGCGTCTCGCGCCCGTAGATCTCGGGCTGGCGCTTGCCGAGCAGATTGAGGTTCGGCCCGTTGAGCACGAAGATCGGTTTCGCCATGTCGGCCCCTTCCTTGTTCCGGCGTCACTTCTGGCAGAGAGCGCAATAGAAGGTCGAGCGGCCGGATTGCACGATCCGCCGCACCGTCCCGCGGCAGCCTTTCGCGGCGCAGGGCGCGCCCTCCCGGTCGTAGACCCGGAAGGAATGCTGGAAATAGCCGAGCTCGCCATCCGCCTGCCGATAGTCCTTCAGCGAAGATCCGCCGGCGGCGATGGCCTCCGCGATGGTTGCGTCGATCGCCGTGGTCAGCCGGTCGATCCGCGCGCGGGAGATCGAGCCCGCCATCCGCTTCGGGTGAATCCCCGCCCGGTGCAGCGCCTCGGCGACATAGATGTTGCCGAGCCCCGCCACCACCTTCTGGTCGAGCAGCGCCGCCTTGATCGGCGTGAACCTGCCCTTCAGCCGCGCCGCCAGCGCCGCGGCGTTGAAGCCGTTGGTCAGGGGCTCCGGCCCGAGATCCTTCAGCAGCCAGTGGGTCTCCGCCGCCGCCGTCGGGAAAAGGTCCATCGCGCCGAAGCGGCGGGCGTCGTTGAAGGTGACGGTCGCGCCTCCCTCCATCTCGAAGGTGACATGGTCGTGCTTGCCGACCTCGCCATGCGCGTGGTGGAACTCGCCCAAGATCCCGCCCGAGACGAGCATCCGCCCCGACATGCCGAGATGGACGAGCAGCGTCTCACCGCCCTCGAGATCGGCGAGGATGTATTTCGACCGGCGCCCGAGCCTGAGCGCCCGCCGCCCGGTCAGCCGCTCCGCGAAGCGCTCCGGCAGCGGCCAGCGAAGATCGGGCCGCCGCTGGATCGCCCGGAGGATCACCCGCCCCTCCATCGCCGGCGCAAGGCCGCGCCGGACCGTCTCGACCTCGGGCAGTTCGGGCATGCTTCCTCCTGCGGCGCGCCCGCCATCTAGGGCGAACCCGCGCCGCTTGGAAACATGCGCGTCGGGCGATGGCCGGGCCTACCCCCGAGCGGCATCAAGGGACGGCCGCCGCGCGCGCGAAGGGCCGCGCCCGACCCTGGGTGGGCGCTCGCATCGCCCGTGGTCGGCGATTTATCCCGAAGCCCCGGGCGACGGCTGAACGGCGACTGACATCGCCAACGCGCCCTCCCGGGGGGAGGGTCGGGCGCGGCCCGGGCTGGTCGCCCGGGCGGAGCGGGTGATCGGAGCGCGTCCTATCACTGAGACATTCGAGCATCGCCTTGTGGCGCGCCTTTGACCGAGGAACGGCGCGCGTTTTGGTTATGACCCGCGCCCGGCGCCGCCATCGCGGCCTCGCACGGACGCGGTGGGGCGCCGCCCTAACCGTCAGCCCCGGCGGAATGTCCACGCCCGGCCTTCTCCACCCCGCCAAACCCCACCCGCCAAAGCCTTCTCGTCGCAACCCCGTCCGGGCCTTATGGCGGTGCGGCGCGGCGCGGGCTATGTAGCGCGCCATGAGCGACGAGCACGACAGCGGCGCCGGCCGCGGCGCCACCCATTTCGGCTTCCGGGACGTGCCGGAGGGCGAGAAGGCCGGGCTGGTCCACGGCGTCTTCTCCTCCGTCGCCTCGAACTATGACGTGATGAACGACCTCATGTCGCTCCGCATCCACCGGCTCTGGAAGGAGGCGCTGATCGACTGGATGGCGCCGCGCCCCGGCCAGCGGCTCCTCGACGTCGCGGGCGGCACCGGCGACATCTCCTTCCGCACCCTCTCCCGGCTCAAGGGCGAGGGCGAGGCGGTGATCTGCGACATGACCGCGGCGATGCTGGTCGAGGGGCGGAAACGCGCCGAGGCGGAGAGCCTCTCGCACGCGCTCTCCTGGGTCTGCGGCGACGCTATGAAGCTCCCCTTCCCGGACCGCAGCTTCGACGTCTACACCATCGCCTTCGGCATCCGGAACGTCACCCGCATCCCGGATGCGCTCCGCGAGGCCTACCGGGTGCTGAAGCCGGGCGGCCGCTTCCTCTGCCTCGAATTCAGCCGGGTGGACCCGCCGCTCCTCGGCAAGCTCTACGATCTCTATTCCTTCAACGTGATCCCGAAGA
>CALFYQ010000272.1 GCA_937952085.1 uncultured Paracoccaceae bacterium
GGGGGGGCGTCCCACCCCTTGCTCCCCGCCTTCCCGGCCGTCGGCTTCAAGGCGCGCTTGCGCGGCGCTCGCGCATGCGGGATAAACCCCGCGGCCAGACGACCCTTCCGGAGGCGCGATGCCCGCACGCATCTTCCAGCCCGCAAAGACCGCGATGCAGTCCGGCCAGGCGCCGCGCGCCTGGGCGCTCGAATTCGCCCCGGCCGAGGCGAAGCGGATCGACCCGCTGATGGGCTGGACCGGCTCTGGCGACACGCAGGGCCAGGTTAGGCTCCGCTTCGACACGCGGGAGGCGGCCGTCGCCTATGCCGAGGCGCACGGCATCGCCTATCTGGTGGAGGAGCCGAAGCTCCGCCGCCCGGTGATCCGGCCCTTCGGCTATGGCGGCAACTTCGCGCACGATCGCCGCACCGCCTGGACCCACTGACCTTCGGCGCGCCGGGGCCCCGTAGCTCAACCGGATAGAGCAAGGACCTTCTAAGTCCGAGGTTGCAGGTTCGAGTCCTGCCGGGGTCGCCAGCGCGGCCGTCGCGCCCTCCCCCGCATTGCCGGCCGCGCCGCGCCGGCCTATCCCTCCGCAAAACGAGGGAGGATACGGCATGAAGATCGAGGCGGTGCGGACGCATCTGCTGGTCTGCGAACTGGCGGAGCATGAGCAGTTCCAGGCCTCGGGCTGGACCTTCCGGGAACGGGCGCATCTCCTCGTCGAGATCGATTGCGGCGGCGGGCTGGTCGGCTGGGGCGAGTGCCTCGGCCCGGCGAAGGCGAATCGCGGCGTGGTCGAGGCGATGGCGGGTCTCCTGATCGGCCGGAACCCGCTCGACATCGAGCCGCTCTGGCTCTCGCTCTACGACGCCTTCCGCGACCAGGGGCAGCGCGGCCTGACGATGACGGCGCTTTCGGGGATCGACGTCGCGCTCTGGGATATCGCCGGCAGGCATTTCGGCGTTCCCGTCTCCCGCCTGATGGGGGGCGCGTTCCGCTCCGAAGTCGCGGCGTATGCGACGGGGGGCTTCCGCGCCGTGGGGCGCGACCCGATCGCCGCGCTTTCGGACGAGATGGCGGGCTATGCGGCGGACGGCTTCTCGGCGGCGAAGATCAAGATCGGCTTCGGCGTGGCGGAGGATCTCGAACGGGTGCGCGCGGCGCGCGAGGCGCTCGGGCCGAAGATCCGGCTGATGATCGACGCCAATCACGGCTATGACGCGATCGAGGCGGTGGCGCTCGGCCGCGCCGCGGCGGAATTCGGCGTCGACTGGTTCGAGGAGCCGGTCGTCCCCGAGCAGATCGACGCCTATTGCGACGTGCGGGCGCGCCAGCCGATCCCGGTCGCCGGCGGCGAGACCTGGCACGGCCGCGCCCTCTTCGCCGAGGCGATCCGCCGGCGGGCGGTGGACATTCTCCAGCCCGACATTTGCGGCTGCGGCGGGCTGACGGAGATCCGCAAGATCGCCTCGATGGCGGAGACGGCGGGCATCCGCGTCACGCCGCATGTCTGGGGCACGGGGATCGCGGTGGCCGCGGCGCTCCAGTTCCTCTCGACCCTGCCGCCGGCCCCGCCGCGGCACGAGGCGCGCGGCCCGATCCTCGAATTCGACCGGACGCCGAACCCGTTCCGCATGGCGGTGCTGACGGATCCGATCGTCCACCGCGGCGGCGCGATCGCGGTTCCCGAAGGTCCGGGGCTCGGCGTCGAGGTGGACCGGGCGGCGGTGGCGAAGTTTACGGTCTGAGGGGGGGCGCGATTCGCGCGCGCCGCCCGCAGCTTGGGGCGGGAAGGTTCGGCGCGCCGACCGCCGGTTTGCGCGCCTGATCTGCAAGCGCGCCGCGCCAACCTCAGCTCTCCCGGCCCGGGCGACCAGCTCTGGCCGCGCCCGCCCCTCCCCGCGGGCGGGCGCTCCCCGGCTGTCGCAAGCGGCACAAACGGAGTTCGGGGCGACGCCATAAAGCGCCTATCCTCGCCGGATCAGGCGCCCACCCAGGGGCGGCCGCGTCCATATCCGCGTCATTCGGCCGTCGCTCAGCTTCGCGCGAGCGGGTGCTTCGCCGTCACCAGCGTCCGAAGGCGCTCGGCCTCGACATGGGTGTAGATCTCGGTCGTCGAGATGTCGGCATGGCCGAGCAGTTCCTGGATCGAGCGGAGATCGGCGCCGCCGGCGAGGAGGTGCGAGGCGAAGGCGTGGCGGAGGACATGCGGCGAGACCCGCTCCGGGTCAATTCCCGCCTCTAGCGCCAGCGCCTTGACGATCTGGTGAAAGCGCGCGCGGGTGAGGTGGCCCTCCTTCGCGCCCGAGGGGAAGAGATGCGGCGAGGGGCGTTCGCCCAGCATCGCGTCCCGCGCCACGAGCCAATCGGCCAGCGCCGCGCGGGCAGGGGCGGAGAGCGGGACGAGCCGTTCCTTCCCGCCCTTGCCGCGGACAAGGAGCGCCTTCGGCCCGCCACGCGCCGCCGCGACGGGCAGCGAGACAAGCTCGGAGACGCGGAGCCCGGCGGCGTAGATCAGCTCCATCAGGCAGGTCTCGCGCGGGCCGGCGCGAAGGGCGGCGGCGAGGAGCGCCGCGACCTCGGCTTCCGAGAGCGTCTTCGGCAGGCGGCGCGCGGCGCCCGGGCCGGAAAGCCGGAGCGCCGGATCGTCGGCCCGGAACCCGTCCTCGTAGAGGAAGCGGTGGAAGCGGCGGGCGGAGGAGAGCCGGCGCGCCCGCGTCGCCGCGGCGAGGCCTTCGGCCGCGGCCTCGGCGAGCCAGGCCTCGATCTCGCCCCGGCCGGCGGAGAGCGGGCCCGAGCCGCGTGCGGCGAGGAAGCGGAGATAGTCCGCCAGATCGCGGGCATAGGCGAGGACGGTGTTCTTCGCGGCGCCCCGTTCGGCGCGCATCGCTTCGAGGCAGAGCCGGACCAGCGCCTCCGGCGCCGGCGCCGTCACGACTTGAATCCGATCCCCTCCGCCGGGACCTCGCGCGTCGTCACCGACGGGGCGAGATCGCCCATGTAGCCGTAGCCGACTAGCCCGGCGAAGCCGAGCAGGAGCAAGAAGAGGAGAAATACGAGGAATCGCCGCATCTTCTGACCGCCCGCGCCTCCGCCTTTGCCTCGGCGCGCGGAGAAGGCTAGATCGCGGCGCGCCGTTCTCCGGAATCTAGCCCTCCGGGCCGGGCGGCGCAACGCGGAGGGCCGATGCGCCGGACGGAACCGATCTCGAAGCTGGCGCGGCCGATCGCCCTTGTCGGGCTGATGGGTTGCGGCAAGTCGACCGTCGGGGCGCGCCTAGCCGGGCTGATCGGCGCGCCCTTTCGCGACGCCGACGCCGAGATCGAGGCGGCGGCGGGGATGACGATTCCGGAGATCTTCCGCACCCTCGGCGAGCCCGCCTTCCGCGAGGGCGAGGCGCGGGTGATCGGCCGGATGCTGGCCGAGACGCCCTCGGTGATCGCCACCGGCGGCGGGGCCTACATGGCGGAGCCGACGCGCCGGGCGATCAGCGCGGCGGGCGCGGCGCTCTGGCTCCGGGCCGATCTCGACACGCTGGTGGAGCGGACGGCGAAGCGGAAGAACCGCCCGCTCCTCAACGCCGGCAACCCGCGCGAGATCCTGAAGAACCTGATGGACTCGCGCTATCCGGTCTACGCCGAGGCGGAGATCGTGGTGGCGAGCCCGCGCGCCGGGCGGGCGGACGACGTGGCGGCCTCCGCCCTCGCCGCCATCGCCGCGCGGGACCGGACGCTGCCGAAGGCGGCGCGGATACTGGCGGAGGCGACATGATCGAGACGGTGCGGGTCGCGCTCGGCGACCGGAGCTACGACATCCGGATCGGGCCGGGCCTCCTGGCGCGGGCCGGGGCGGAGATCGGCCCGGTCATGGCCGGGCGGAAGGCGGCGATCGTCACCGACGAGCAGGTCGCGGCGCTCCATCTCGAGGCGCTCCGCGCCGGGCTCGCCGAGGCGGGGATCGGGGCGGAGGCGGTCGTCCTCCCGGCGGGCGAGGCGACGAAGAGCTTCGCGCGGCTCGAGGCGCTGCTCGACCGGCTGCTGGATCTGAAGGTCGGGCGGCACGATCTCGTCATCGCCTTCGGCGGCGGGGTGATCGGCGATCTCGCCGGCTTCGCCGCGGCCGTGCTCCGGCGCGGCGTCGGCTTCGTGCAGATCCCGACGAGCCTGCTCGCGCAGGTCGATTCCTCGGTCGGCGGCAAGACCGGGATCAACGCAAGGCAGGGCAAGAACCTGATCGGCGCCTTCCACCAGCCGCGTCTCGTCCTCGCCGACACCGGCCTTCTTGGCACGTTGCCGGAGCGCGAGTTCCTCGCCGGCTACGCCGAGACGGTGAAATACGGCCTCCTCGGCGACGAGGCGTTCTATGACTGGCTGGAAGCGGCGGGGCCGGGCCTTCGCTCCGGCGGCCCGGACCTCGTGAAGGCGATCCGCCGGGCCTGCGAGATTAAGGCCGAGATCGTCGCGCGGGACGAGACCGAGACGGGGGACCGCGCGCTTCTCAATCTCGGGCACACCTTCGCCCATGCGCTCGAAGCGGCGACCGGCTATTCGGGGCGGCTCCTCCACGGCGAGGCGGTCTCCATCGGCATCGGCCTCGCCTTCGAGCGCTCGTCGCGGCTCGGCCTTTGCGCGCAGGAGACGCCGAGCCGGGTGCGGGCGCATTTCCGCGCCATGGGGATGCGCGCGACGCTCGCCGACATTCCGGGCGACCTGCCGGGCGCGGAGGCGCTGGTCGGCCTGATGGGGCAGGACAAGAAGGTGAAGGACGGTAAGCTCGTCTTCATCCTCGCCCGCGGGATCGGCCGCGCCTTCGTGGCGCGGGATGTGGGGCCGGAGCCGGCGCGGGCGATCCTCGAAGAGGCGCTTGCCGAGCGAGGGTAACGGGGCAAGCGCTTCCATCGGCATCGCTAGCGGCGCCGTCTCCCACAGGAAGGTCGATCCGGCCCGGCGCGCGCGGCGCGCGCCGCCGCCGCTATCTCAGCCCGAGCGCGCGTTCGCGCAGCCAGACGTAGAGGCCGGAGAGGATGATCACGGCGGCGCCGCAGATCGTCCAGAGATCGGGCGGCTGGTGGAAGATCAGCCAGCTCGAAAGCGAGATCCAGCAGATATGGGTGTAGGTGAGCGGCGCCAGCGTCGAGGCGTCGGCGAAGCGGTGCGCCACGGTGAAGAGCTGGTGCCCGGCCCAGCCGAAGAAGCCGATGGCGCCGAAGGCGACCCAGGTCCACGGGTCGGTCGGCCAGCGCCAGTCGAGGAGGGCGAGCGGCGCTGCGACGCAGACCGGGATCAGCGCGGCGTAGAACTGCATCGTGTCCGGGCTCTCGATCCCGGCGAGCCGCCGCGTGATCAGCGTGTAGACGGCCGAGGCGGTCGGCGGCACGAGGCTGACGAACATCGCCCAGTGGAACGAGGCGCCCCAGGGCCGCGTGATGATCAGCACCGCGGCGAGCCCGATCGCCACCGCCGCCCAGCGCCGCGGCCCCACCTTCTCGCCGAGAAAGAGCGCGGCGAGCGCGGTGATGATGAGCGGCGAGATGAAGAAGATCGCGTTGTTGACCGTCAGCGGAATGTACTGAAGCACGAAGAAGTTGGCCCCGGTCGCGGTGGCCAGCATCACGCCGCGGATCAGCACCAGACGCGGCATCTTGGCGCGAAAGAGCGCCCGACCCTCCACCGGCAGGAACAGCGCCACCACCATGGTCAGGTGGCCGAGATAGCGGATGAAGACGACCTGGAAGACCGGCAGCCCGGCCTCGATCATCCATTTGGCGGAGGTGTCGATCCCGGTGAAGACCGCGAAGGTCGACAGCATGATGAGGAGGCCGAGGCCCGGCCGGTCCTCCCTCTCGCGGATCATCGGCCCGCCTTCCGCCCGGCGGGGGCGGGCCGCGCCGTCAGCGGCGGATGTCGTCTTCCATGAACCAGGAGATGTTGTCCTCGAAGCTGCGGTCCTGCGCGAAGCCGAGCCGCAGGGCCTTTGCCGGGTTGATATGGGCGCGCCAGCCGGCGCAGATCTTCTGCACGAACGGGTCCGGGTTCCAGGTGATGAGCCCGGCGGCGTTGGAGCCGGCGACCCTCGTCATCGCGTCCACCATCTCGCGCACCGTGGCGGTGCGGCCCGGAATGGCGAGGCAGCGGTTCTGGCCCCAGGCCTCCTCCGGCACCTCGGCGGCGTGGACGAGGTTCTTCACGACGATCCGCGGCGCCGACCACCAGATCGGGTAATCCTCGTCCACCGGGCAGTTCGCCGGCTCGCCCTGCAAGGG
The DNA here is from genome assembly GCA_937952085.1 of uncultured Paracoccaceae bacterium. Lineage (GTDB taxonomy): Bacteria > Pseudomonadota > Alphaproteobacteria > Rhodobacterales > Rhodobacteraceae > Pikeienuella. The sequence continues at coordinate 6,248 of CALFYQ010000272.1, forward strand.
CTCGCGGAAGATCGAGGACATGAAGGAGGAGGCGGCGGCGTTCGGCTTGCCCGGTCGCACCGTGACGGTCGGCAGCCGGAGGCCGCGGCCGTCGATGAAGCCCTTGCGGCTGTAATCGGTGACGAGAAGCTCGCCGCAGGCCTTCTGCGCGCCATAGGAGGTCTGCGGGTTCAGCAGCGTCCAGTCCTCGATCATCTCCGGAATCTCGCCGCCGAAGACCGCGACCGAGGAGGTGAAGACGATGATCGGCTTGTTGCCGGCGTGCCGCGCGGCCTCGAGCAGGTTCATCGTGCCGTGGAGGTTCACCCGGAGGCCGACGTCGAACTCCGCCTCCGCCTGGCCGGAAACCACGGCGGCGAGGTGGAAGACGCAATCGGGCTTCTTGGCGAAGGCGGCGTCCATCGCCGCGCGGTCCGCGATGTCGAGCGCGAGGCCCTCGACCGGGAAGGGCGCCTCGACCGGCACCGGGGCGAAAAGGTCCGCCTGCGTCATGTGGGTGATCTCGCGGCCGCGGATCTCCCCCTTCTTGGCCAGCGCCTTGGCCAGCTTGACGCCGAGGAACCCGCCGCCGCCCGTGATCAGAACCCGCATGATCTTCCCTCCCGATTTTTTCCCGCTCCGGGCGTCCGGAGTCACCTGCGTAAAGCGTCCGGTTCGGTGCGCCGGGTCAAGAGCGCTGGCGGGGTTTTTCGGCAGGGCGGCCATGCGCGGAGGGGAGGGGGCGCGCCGCGACCTGCGCCGCGAAGGGCTCGTCGGTTCGGACGAAAACCCCGGCGTTTCGGAACCGCGCGGCCTCGTCGCGGAGCGCCGCGAGCGCCGGCGTCGGCCCGGTCGGCCTGCAAATCTCCGGACCGTCCGCGGTGCCGCCTCCGCGATCGAGGGCCCGTCCGCAGGGGAGTCGGGCCTGCTGGACCCGCGCCGCTCCGGCGCCGGATGAGCTCGGCGAGCGCG
>CALFYQ010000273.1 GCA_937952085.1 uncultured Paracoccaceae bacterium
TCGAGTTCCAAGTGGAAGTGATCCGCAAGCTTCGCGCAAAGTCCGAGGCCGACTATCCCTATGACGAGGTCTGGATCGTGCCGACCGGCGACGGCAGCTCGCGGAAGCTCGAAGCGGCATGAGCCGGCGCCTGCGCGTCTTCCAGTCGCTCTGGTCGATGCAGCCGCATGACCGGACCGGCGTGAAGCTCCCCTATGACCGGGTCTGCGCCATGGTGGCGGAGGCCGGCTACGAGGGCCTCGCCATCGATCTCGGCGCCGCCGATGTGGAGGAGGCCTACAAGGTCCGCCCCTTCATCGAGCGGGAGGGGCTGACGCCGCTCATCGTCGCCTTCCCGAAGACGGTGGAGAGCCTCCGCGACACCCTTCGCATGGCAAAGGATTTCGGCTCGCCCTATGTGAACCTGATCGGCCAGGTCTTCCCGCTGACCGTGGAAGGGTCCATCCCCGTCGTCCGCCGCTGGATCGAGATGGCGGACGAGGAAGGGATGCCGGTGCAGTTCGAAACGCACCGCAACTGCATCACCAACGACCTTTTCGCGACGCTGTCGTTGCTCGACGCAGTGCCGGAGATGCGCCTTGCCTGCGACTTCTCCCACTACATCGTCGACCGGGAATTCAAGCTGCCGCTGTCGGAGTGGGAGATGTCGCTCCTGATGCGCTGCGTGGCGCGGGGCGACAGCCTCCAGGGCCGCGTCGCCTCCCGCCAGCAGGTTCAGCTTCCCCTCGCCTTCCCGCAGCACCAGAAATGGGTCGCCTTCTTCGAAGATCTCTGGGCCCGGTTCCTGAGGGACTGGCGGGCGCGGAACGCGACCGGCGACCTCGTCTTCCTCTGCGAGCTTGGCCCGCCCGAATATGCGATGACCGGCGCCGACGGGAAGGAGCTCTCCGACCGGTGGGAGGAGGCGCTTCAGATCAAGGCGAAGATCTGCGGCATGTGGAATGCGATAGAAGCCGCGGAGATCCGCGGCGCGCCGTGAACGCTGTCCGCCGGGCCCGAGCTGGTCGCCCGGGCGAAACGGCTCAGGCCGCCGCGCTGCCGGCGCCGATCTCGCCGATCCAGCGGAGCGCCGCCATGCTCGGCAGGAAGGCGTAGGCGGAGCCGCGGGTCCGCACGAAACTCGGGAAACCGCGAAGCCGCACCGGGCCCGCCTTCGTCTCGATGTCGAACCAGCTCGCGGAGGCGTCGTTGTCGCCGATCATCGGGTCGTTGGCCCCGGTGATCCGCGGGTCCTGCAAGCCGATGTTGATCCAGTCATTCTGGATCGCCTCGAACTGCGCGGCGAGGTCGGCGCATAGGAAATAGCCGACGAGGCCGCGCTCCGCCTTCACCGGGTTCGCCGGGTCGAATTCCGGTCCATAGGGCATGTTCCGCCGAACCAGACGGCGCGTGTGGTTCGCCACCCGCTGCACGATCTTTGCGCTCCGCGGATTGGCGCGGCGAAGGTGCGAGCCCATCGGGCAGCGGACGCCGTCGAGATCGTCGGAATAGTCGAAATCGGTGTCGGAGACAGGCGGCTCCGGGTTCGGATCGAACGGAGAAAGGGCGAGCGGCGTGCCGCTCCGCCAGCGGCCGCAGAACTTCGCGGCCACCACTTCGCGAAGCATGGCGCGGCGCGCCTCCGCCCCGCCCTCGAAGCCGGGCGGCAGGAGGAGATCCGCCTCGCTGGAGCCGAGGAGCGTCTCCGCCGCGGAGTCGAGATAGGCCTCGAAGCCCTCCACATCCTGCTCCAGCACCCGGAAGGCGCCGAAGGAGCCATTGAGGCCGAGAACCTTCGGCTCCGGCAGCGACCAGCTGATCTGCTCCATCCCCGTCGGATGGCCGAGGAGCAGCACGCCGAGCGGCGCGGCGGGCTGATCGTCCCACCGCCCTTTCGGGTCGAACCCGCGGAACCGAGGCTGGGAAATGTTGTCGCGATAGCCGAAATGCACTATGTCCGGCGCGAACCAGGCCGCCTCCTCCGCCCCCAGCTTCTCCATTCCGCCGCCGAGGGGCAGCGCCGCCTCGCCGCGGTCGAGCGCGCCGGCATCGTCGGCATGAAGCGTCAGAATGAGGTGGACCGCATCGGCCTCGCGCCAGAACGGGCGCCAATGCTCCGGCGCGGAGCAGCCGTAATCCCCCACCGTCTTCGCCGCCGAAACGGCGCCCTTCCGGAAGGCGCGGGAGAGCCCCCGCGCCGACCGCTCTGAAACCCCAAGCGCGCGGAGCCCGGCATAGGTGACGCCGACATTGAAGAGAATCTCGGGCGCGGCGCCGCCCCAGTCGGTCCCCGGCGTCACCGGCAACGGCCCCTCGCCCCGCGCCGCGGCGCCGAGGAAGGCGCGCGCGGCGGCGGCGTCGCGCACCCGCGCCACGATGTGCCGCGCCACGTTTTTGCGATAGCCGCGGAGCACGTTGCCCTGCAGTTCGGAAAGCTCCACGCCGCTCACCAGCCCGCCTCCATCGCCCGGCGGATCTGCGCTACGGAGAAGCCGGGATAGGCCCGGTAGGCGCCGAGCTGCACGTTCCGGTTCTCCCCGAGCTGCACCGCGAGAAAGCGCGGCAGATCCTCGAGATTGGTCATCTCCGGCCCGACCAGCTTGGCGAGCTCGCCGGGATCGGAGGGGAGCTGCAGCGCGTCGCGCTCATGCACCCATTCGATGAACTCGTCGACATGCCGCCAGCACGGCAAGGGCGGCGGGTTCTCCACCAGTTCGACGATGCCGTCGAAGGCGTGGCCGAGGGTCATGATGAAGTCCCGGATATAGGTCCGGAAGTCGCCGTCGTAGAACGAAAACATCAGGATGTTGTCGTCGACGATGGTGAACCGCGCGACATGCACCGTGCCTACATTGTCGAGCCCGGTGTAGATTTCGTCGAGGCAGGCGGCGATCGCCATGACGGCCTCGGCGCGGCCGACCGCGGTGCGGTTCTTCAGCGGCATGACAAGGTTCATTGTCCGCATCACGTTGTCGGAGGGGGCGCGGGAGGGGAGCGCGCCGCCGGGCAGCGGCTTCGCGTTCTCCCGCCAGGCCCAGAACCGGGTCAGGACGCGGTAGAGAAGCTGCCGGATCGGCCCGTTCGGAAGGCTCATTTCCGGGCCCCGGGCCCGTGCAGCACCGGGCAACCGGTCCCGCCCCGCTCCTGACAGCCGAGGCTGTAGATCTCTCCGCGGGCATGGAGGATCACGTCGTCCGACGGCTCGACGCCGGGCGGCAGGCGCATCGGGTTGAAGCTCATGGTCGAGACGTCCACGCCTTCGGGCTCGGCCATCTTCTCGATGGTCAGCATCCCCATGTTCACCGAGCGGCGCGATTTCGGCCAGTTGACCGAAGGGTCCGCCAACTCATCCCCCGGTTCGCCCAGGGTCATCCGGAGCGTGAACCGCGCGCTCTCCCGCGCGAGGCGGCGGCGCATCTCCTCACCGAGGAAGTCCGGGCCGAGCTCCGGCAGTTCGACGGGCGGAACCGGGAAGACGCCGTCCACCGGCTGCCAGACGAAGCGGACCGGCCGCTTCACCCCGTCCGGGCCGAGCGCCATGAAGGTATGGACCGCGTGGTATTCGATCCGCGCCCAGCTCACGGGCACGATGGAGGCGCCGCCTTCGAGCACGAAGGCGCGGGCGTAGGGGTGGGTTCCGGCGAAGGCGGCGAGGCCGGGCGCGCCGCTCTCCGTCACCCCGGGCGGGAAGCTCGGCGGCGGCAGGCGGAGGTGAAGCGGGTCCACCACGTTGAGCTGGAACCAGCTCTTCTTCGGGATCGGCTTCGGAACGAACGCCTTGGAAATATCGAGGAATTCCTGCCGGCTCCGCGCGCCGAAGACGCTGATCGTCATGGCCAGCATGTCATGCGGCTCACCGCCCGGCGGGTGGAACTTCACCGCGAGGCCGCGCGTATCCGGCCAGTTGTCATGCCGCTTCGGGTCGGAGGAGCCATTCGAGAAGCGGCAGATTACGGGCACCGTCCCGCCCTGCATGAAGGCCGCGGCGGACCATTTCTTCGCCACGGTCGAGGCGACGAAGTGGCCGAGCACGCCGATGCCGTGAGTATGGGCCCAGCGCGTGTCCCGCACATGGCCGGGCGGCGCGTCCTCCTTGAAGGCGTCGAGCATCTCTTCCGCGGTGATCTCGACGGACAAGCGCAAGCCCCCATTCGCTTTCCCCTTCCAGTAGAAGCGAAATCGGCGGCGTTCACAATTGTAAATTGCGCGGGAGTGCGGGGAAGCCTCGCGAGGCGAGCATTGCCTAGATTCGCCGGTCGAGCGCGGGCGCCTCCTGCAGCATGACCGGCGCCTCGGCGCCGCGGAGCATCACGCCTACGCCGGACGCCCATGCGGCGCCTTCGATCCGAAGCGCGCCGTCCGCGAGGTCGAGGAGCATCGCACCGCCGTCGCGCCGAGCCGACCAGTCCGCGCCGGCCGGAAGCTGGATCGCCAGGTTCGCCCCAGGTGCGAGCGCGATCCGCGCCTCTCCGCCGCGCGGCCTCAGATGAAGCGCGACAAGGCCGCCCGGAATGGGGACGAGCCTTCCGCCTCCGCTGCGGCCGCGAAGCGCAATCACGTCCGTCGCCCGGAGGGCCGGCGTCTCGTCATCGCGGCCGCCGCGCATGTCGGCGTAGCGCGTCTCTACGAGACGCGACGGCGGCACTGGCGGCGCTTCCGGCGCGGAAGGCCGGGCCGCGCGGGCCCCCACGCCCGGACCGCCGCGCGCCGGTTCGTCCGGCGCCGCTCCGGCGGCCGCAAGCGGCTTCGCGGCCAAGGCGACAGCCACCGCCGGCCCGTTGCGCCGGGAAGAGACCGCCAGCAGCGCGCCCACGACGAAGAGAGGCCCCGCGCGCAGCGCCTCCAGCGCGTCGAACATGCCGCCGAGCCGCCGGCGCGCGAAGCCTTCGCCCGTCCGCCGCGCGCCATCGGCTTCGCCGACGACCGCCTCCGGGGGCTCGGGCTCGTCTCCGCTCCCCTCGAGAGGCTCGCCATCTCTGAGGCGGCGATTGGCACGCTGCTCCTCGGGCGGACGAACCGGGCGGGGAGTCGACGCGGTCGCCATGCCCGGGCCGGCGGTGATCAGGGCGCTGTTCGTCGCCGCCTCGGAAAAGAGGCGGGCGTTCACGGCGTAGGGGTTCAGTCCCAATATCTTCATTGGCGCGTCTCGCCGAAGCGAAAAGAACATTGAGAGAACATCCGGCGCATTCGTTACCATGCCGGAAACCGCGACGTCAAATTTCGCGTCGACGGCGCCGCCTAGCCGGCCGCCTTCAGCACCTCTCGGGCGCGAGTGAGATCACGCGTCTCCAAGCCTTCGCAGAATCCGGCGAGCACCGGCGCGAGCCGTTCGCGCGCAGCGTCGGGGCGCCCCTTCCGGGTCTGCAGCGCGGCGAGACTGGTCGCCGCCCGCAATTCGAGCCCGCGCGCCTTCTGCGCCGCCGCCCAGTCCAAAGCCTCCCGATAGCGGGTCTCGGCCGCATCGAGATCGCCGGAGAGCTCAAAGATCCAGCCGTCGATCCGCAGCGCCTCGGCCAGGTGACACCGCTCGCCCCAGCCGGGGCGCTCGATCTGGTCGAAGACGCGCTTCATCTCGCGCCGCGCGGCCGCGAGGTCTCCGTTCGAGGCGAGGCCCTCGGCGAGCAGAGTCCGCAGATAGGGGTTGGACCCGCCGAAGCCGCCGCTCCGCTCCCGCTCGGCCAGAGCGGCCGCGAGGAGGGCCGCGCCCTCCTCCCAGGCGCCGACGCGGATCAGCGAGGCGCCGGTGCGAAGCGGCGCCAGAACCTCGGAAAGCACGGCGAGGCTGTGCTCCCGCCCGATCGCGCGGCATTCCTCCACGCGGTCGCGCTGCAACTCCGGCTCGCCGCGATATTCGTAGAGATCCGCGCCGGCGGCGAGCGCGAAGCCGAGATCGAAGGGCCGGCCGAGCGTGCGCGAATGGGCGAGCGCCGCCTCGTATTCCTCGAGCGCCGTGTCGGGGTAACCGAGCATCCAGGTCGCCAGCGCGCCATAGACGCCGGCGCCGGTGCGCGGGTCATGATTGATCTCGTGGACGAGCCCGCCGTGGAGCGAGGGCTCGTAGGCCGCTTTCACCGCGTCGGCATGGCCCTTCGCCGCCTCGAACTCGCCAAGCCAGAACCGGGAGACGCAGAGCATGAGCTCCGCCGTGATCGACACCGCCGGATCGCCGCCGCGCCGCCCCATCTCGCCGAGCGGCCCGGCCCATTCCACCGCCTCGGAGACGCGCCCCTGGCTCAGCGTGTTGGACCAGATGCCCCAGTAGACCGCCAGCATGTCGCGCGGCGTGGCGGCGGAGCCGGTCAGTTTCAGCGCCGGCAGGAGCGCGGCGCGCGCCTCCTGCGCGGCCCAGCCCTTCGCCGCCATCCAGGCGGCGCCGAGCGCACGGCGGAGCGCGATCTCCTTCCGGTCCCGCTCCACGCCTTCCGGCAGTTCCGGGATGAGCCCGAGCCCGGCGTCGAGATGCGAGATCGCCTCGGCCAGCGCCATCCGCCGCAGCGCCCGGAGGCCGGCCTCTAGCCAGCGACCAACCGCCGGCTCCGGCATCCCGCCGAGCGTCAGGTGACGGGCCAGCGCCTCCGGGTCCCGCTCCGCTTGCTCGGGGAAGCGCGTCTCGATCGCGTGCGCGATCTTGGCGTGAAGCTTCTGGCGCCGGCTCCGTAGCATCGATTCGTAGGCGGTCTCGTGGAGAAGCGCGTGGCGGAAGGAATAGACCGTCTCGCCGCCGCTCTCGCGCACATGAGCGAGCCCGGCGGCGACCATCTCGGTCAGCGCCTCGTCGAGCCGCGGGGGCGACATCGAGGCGACCTCGACAAGCAGGTCCCGGGCAAAGGAGCGGCCGATCGCCGAGCCGATCTGCGCCACCTCCTTCGCCGCGCGGTGCCGGTCGAGGCGCTCCATGAAAAGCTCGCGGAGCGTGGCGGGGATCGCCACTTCATGCGCCGCGCCGCTGTATTCGAGCCGGTCCCCCGCCTCGAAGAGCGCGCCGGATTCGAGGATCGAGCGGGTCAGCTCCTCGACGAAAAGCGGCACGCCGTCGGTCTTCTCGACGATCCGTTCCAGAAGGCCTGGCGGCAGACTGCGCCCGCCGGCGAGATTGCCGACGATCTCCGCCCCCTCCTCCGACGAGAGCCGCGAAAGCTCCACCCGGCGGACATGGGACATGCCGCGCCAGCGGTCGCGGAATTGCGGGCGGTGGGTGACGACGATGAAGATCGGCAGGTCCGGCGCCCGCTCCACAAGCATGTCGAGCACTTCGAGCGTCGTCGGGTCGGACCAGTGCGCGTCCTCGAAAAGGAGCGCGGTCGGCCGGGCCCGCGCCGCCGCGGAGGTGAGATCGACCAGCGCGCGGAGCGTCTCGGCGCGCTGGCGCTGCGTCGTCATCTCGATCGGGCCGTAACGATCCTCGCAGGGGATCGCCATCACCGAGGCGAGGAACCGCATGTCCTCGTAGGGGCGGCCGTATTCGCCCATCGCCATCTTTTCGAGCTTGTCGAGCCGGACGGCGGGCGGGTCGTCGCGCGTCAGCCCGAGGGTCAGTTCGAAGTTCCGGGCGCTCGGCCAGAGCACACTGCTCGAATGATAGGGCGAGCAGTTGAGCCGCATCACCCGCGCCCCGGCCTCCCGCGCGCTTCGGGCGAAATTGTCGAGAAGCCGGCTCTTGCCGATGCCGGGCTCGCCGGAAAGGGCGAGGACCTGACCCTCGCCCCGCGCCGCCCGCGACCAGCGGTCGAGCAGCAGCGCGCGCTCCTCCGTCCGGTTGACAAGCGGCGTCGCCTCCGCCGGCGGCGCCGCGCGGCGCACCGGCTCGGAGAGCCCGACGACGCGGAAGACATGCGCCGGACCCGAAATGCCCTTCAGCCGCCGCTCGCCGAGATCGAGATAGTCGAAGACCGGCCCGGCGCGCCGGCGCACCGCCTCGCTGACGGCGATCTGGTCCGGCCCCGCCACGCCCTGAAGCCGGGCCGCGAGGTTGACCGTCTCGCCCACCGGGTTGGTGCCGGCCGAGGATAGGACGACGATGCCGCTGGCGATGCCGATCCGCGCGCGGATCCGGCCGACCTCGGGGAATTCCTTCTCCGCCAGCGCCTCGAGGATGCCGAGACCGGCGCGGATCGCCCGTTCCGGCTCCCGCTCATGGGCGTGGGGATAGCCGAAGAAGGCCATCACCCCGTCCCCCATCACCTGGAAGACATGGCCCTCGTACTGGGCGATGCAGGCGGCGCAGAGGCGGGCGAAATCCCGGATCGTGCGCTGGAGGATTTCCGGGTCGGTCCGCGCCGTCAGTTCGGTGTAGCCGACGACGTCGCAGAAAAGCGTGGTGAGCTGGCGAAGCTCCCCGTCGCCGCCCGCCTCGGCCAGCGTCTGGGCGCTGTGGGTTTCGGTCTGGCCGGCGGAGGAAGGGTCGGCGGCGTGCAGCGCCCGGAGCGCGGCGGCGAGTTTCGCGCGCGTTCCGATCGGCAGGCCAAGGTCGGCGAGGTCGGCGGCGGAGAGGACGAGCAGCGCGTCCCAGTCGATCTGCTCGCGCGCAAAGGTTTCCGCCAGATGAGGCAGCCCCTGCTCGGCCAGCCAACCGCGGACGTCTCCCATGCTCCCCCGCAACGCTCACACCCGATATCGGGAGCCCGCAACGCCCGGCGCAAAACCCCCGCTCGGGCGGCGCGATGTTAGGGCGAGCCTCCCCGTCTCGGCAAGCGGCGTGACGCCGCCCCGCGATGGACAAAGCCGCCCCCCTCGGGCAAGCAGCCCCGAAGCGACAGGAGGAGACGAGAATGAAGGCGTTGGTCTGCGAGGCGTTCGGCCCCTACCGCAACCACAAGGTCAAGGAGATCGACGCCCCCGCGATCAAGCCGGGCCATGTGCGCGTGGCGGTGAAGGCGGCGGGCGTCAACTTCCCCGACATCCTGATCGTTGAGGGCAAGTACCAGTTCAAGCCGCCCTTCCCCTTCATTCCGGGCGCCGAGGCCGCTGGAACCGTCTCGGAGCTTGGTGAAGGCGTGACCGGCTTCGCGCTCGGCGACCGGGTCTTCTTCGGCTCGATCCACGGCTGCTTCGCGGAAGAGATCGTCGTGCCCGCCGCTTCGCTCTTCAAGATGCCCGAGGGGATGGACTTCGAGACCGCGGCGGCGATCAACCTCGTCTACGGCACCTCCTGGCACGCGCTGAAGGACCGGGCGCACGTGAAGGCCGGCGACAAGGTGCTGGTGCTCGGCGCCGCAGGCGGCGTCGGCCTCGCGGCGGTGGAACTCGCCAAGGCCGTCGGCGCGACGGTGATCGCCGCCGCCGGTTCGGACGAGAAGCTCGCCGTCACCCGCGAGCACGGCGCGGACATGACGCTCAACTATGCGACCGAAGACCTGAAGGAGAAGGTGCGGGAGTTGTCTGGCGGCGGCGTCGACGTCGTCTACGACCCGGTCGGCGACAAGCTGGCCGAACCCGCCTTCCGTTCCCTCGCCTGGGAGGGGCGCTATCTCGTGGTCGGCTTCGCCGGCGGCGACATCCCGCGCCTGCCGCTCAACCTCGCGCTTCTGAAGTCGGCGGAACTTCTCGGCGTCTTCTGGGGCTCCTGGATCCGCGCGAACCCGGAAAAGCACCGCCAGAACGTCGCCGAGTTCCTCGGCTTCTGGAAGGAAGGCAAGATCAGGCCGCGCATCTCCGCGGCCTACCCGCTCGCCGATTTCGTGAAGGCCTATGACGATCTCGCGGAGCGCCGCGCCACCGGCAAGGTCGTCCTGACGATGTGATCGGGGTCAGGCGGCGCCCCCGGCGCCGCCTTCCGGCCGGCTCCAGATG
>CALFYQ010000274.1 GCA_937952085.1 uncultured Paracoccaceae bacterium
GCTCGATCGGCAACCACATCTCGGCGGTGCTGATGCAGGAGGCGTTCGACTGGCTGGACGCGCCCGTCATCAACATGACGGGCAAGGACGTTCCGATGCCCTACGCCGCCAATCTCGAAAAGCTGGCGCTGGTCACGACCGACGAGGTCGTCGCCGCCTGCAAGTCCGTCTGCTACCGCTGAGGGGGGCGCGCCATGCCGATCAACATCACCATGCCCGCCCTCTCTCCCACGATGGAGGAGGGAACCCTCGCCAAGTGGAACATCAAGGAGGGGGATACCGTCTCGTCCGGCGACGTGATCGCCGAGATCGAGACCGACAAGGCCACGATGGAGGTTGAGGCCGTCGACGAAGGCGTCGTCGGCAAGATCGTGGTGTCTGCGGGGACCGAGGGCGTGAAGGTCAACGAGGTCATCGCCATCCTGCTCGAGGAAGGCGAGAGCGCCGATGACGCCGCGGCGGCCCCCGCGCCGAAGGCGGAGGCCCCGAAGGCCGAAGCGCCGAAGGCGGAGGCGGCCGCTGCTCCCGCCGCGGCGCCGGCCCCTGCCCCGGCCGCCCCGAAAGCCGATGGCGGCGGCCGCGTCTTCGCTTCGCCGCTCGCGCGGCGGATCGCGGCGGAGAAGGGGCTCGACCTCGCGAAGGTGAAGGGCTCCGGCCCGCACGGCCGGATCGTGAAGGCCGATGTCGAGGCCGCGAAGCCCGAGGCCGCGGCGCCGAAGGCCGATGCGCCCAAGGCGGAGGCCGCGCCGGCGCCGAAAGCCGCCGCGCCGACCGGCGCCTCGGCCGAGCAGGTCAAGAAGCTCTACGGCGACCGGGCCTACGAGGAGGTCACGCTCGACGGGATGCGGAAGACGATCGCCGCCCGCCTCTCCGAGGCGAAATCGACGATCCCGCATTTCTATCTCCGGCGGGACATCGAGCTCGACGCCCTCCTCGCCTTCCGGGCCGATCTCAACAAGCGGCTCGAGGCGAAGGGCGTGAAGGTCTCGGTGAACGACTTCGTCATCAAGGCCTGCGCCATGGCGCTGCAGGACGTGAAGGACTGCAACGCCGCCTGGGCGGGCGACCGGGTGCTGAAGTTCAAGGCCTCCGACGTTGCGGTGGCGGTGGCGATCGACGGCGGGCTCATCACCCCGGTGATCCGCGACGCGGAGACGAAGACCCTCTCCGCCATCTCCGCCTCGATGAAGGACCTCGCCGCGCGGGCGAAGGCGCGGAAGCTGGCGCCGACCGAGTACCAGGGCGGCAGCTTCTCGATCTCTAACCTCGGCATGTTCGGCATCGACAATTTCGACGCCGTCATCAACCCGCCGCACGGGGCGATCCTCGCCGTCGGCGCGGGGGTGCAGAAGCCGGTGGTGAAGGGCGGGGAGATCAAGATCGCCAACGTCATGTCGGTGACGCTCTCGGTCGATCACCGGGTGATCGACGGCGCGCTCGGCGCGGAGCTTCTCACCGCGATCAAGGGCTATCTCGAAGAGCCCCTGACGATGCTGGCTTGACGTCGAGGCGGCCTTGACGAGGATCAAGGCCGCCTCGGGCCGGCGGCGCCAATCCGGCCTCCGTATCTTGAAGGAGACCGGACGTGGATTGGAAAGCGCATCTCGCCGACACCTCGGCGGATATCGCAGCCTATCGGAAGGCCGAGCCGGAGGTGGCCGCCGGCTTCAGCGCCCTGCATCGCGGGTCGATGGCGGAGGGCGACCTCTCGACCAAGACGAAGGAGCTGATCGCCCTCGCCATCGGCGTCTCGTCCCGCTGCGCTGACTGCATCGGCTTTCACGTTCAGGCCGCCGCCAAGGCGGGCGCGACCAAGGCCGAGATCGCCGAGGCGGTGGGCGTCGCCGTCATGATGGGCGGCGGGCCCGCCTACATGTACGGCGTGAAGGCCCTTTCCGCCTACGATCAACTGGTCGGCTGAGCTAGCTCGTCGGCGTCAGGTCGGCCGCCTCGATCACCATCTGGTCCATCGAGGCCGCCGGCCGGGCGCAGCCGGCCTCGCCGACGATCTTCGCCGGCACGCCCGCGACGGTGACGCAGGCGGGCACCTCCTTCAACACCACCGATCCGGCCGCGACGCGCGAGCAATCGCCGATGCGGATGTTGCCGAGTACCTTCGCGCCGGCGCCGAGCAGGACGCCGTTGCCGATCTTCGGGTGCCGGTCCTCCTCCGCCTTGCCGGTGCCGCCAAGCGTCACCGAATGCAGCATCGAGACGTCGTCGCCGACCACCGCGGTCTCGCCAATGACGATGGCGTGCGCGTGGTCGATCATCACGCCCTTGCCGATCCGCGCGGCGGGGTGGATGTCAACGCCGAACACCTCGGAGGTCCGCATCTGGAAGAGATAGGCGAGATCCTTCCGCCCCTGCTTCCAGAGCCAATGCGCGATGCGGTGCGCCTGAAGGGCGAGGAAGCCTTTGAAGTAGAGAAGCGGGTGGATGTAGCGGTGGCAGGCGGGGTCCCGCTCCTCCACCGCCACGATGTCGGCCCGGATCGCAGCGCCGATCGACGGGTCCGAATACTCGGCCTCGTTGCAGATCTGGCGGACCAGCATCTGGTGCATGTCGTCATGGGAGAGCTTCTGGGCGAGCCGATAGCTCACCGCCGCTTCGAGGCTCCTCGCCTGCAGCACGACGGCGTGCACCAAGCTGGCCATCAGCGGTTCGGCCGCGACGATCTCCTCCGCCTCGCGACGCATGCGCGCCCAGACGGGATCGACGGAAGCCGACTTCGGATGCGGCTGGACGTTCATCGGCGTATCCTCCTCGGGCGCGTCTGCGGCGTCTCGAGAGGTTATCGGCGCCCGCCGACGGGCGTTCAACCTTCAGGCAAGAATTTCTGAACCGAAACGACGTCAAGCAAGAAGTACGAGGGGCGAGGCCATGCGCCCCGCCCCGTGATGCAGTTCAGTCGGCGACAAAGCGGCCGCCCTGGATCTTCGGTCGTTCCTTTGCGTAACCGACGTTGAGCGCGAGGAAATCGACGATCTTGTAGAGGCGGCCGATCAGGTTGTCGTCAGTCGGCGTCGGCGTCAGCGCCGCCACGGCCGACGCGACGGCGATGATGGTGAAGGCGGCGTCGAACACGCTGGGCATCAGCGCGACGAAGCATTGGGCGGCGGTTCCGCAGGCGAACATGGGCCGTTCCTTTCAGAGAGCGTCAGGCGGGGTGAGGGCGAGGAAATGAATCGCGAGGCGGACCGCGCCGCCCGCGAAGGCGCCGCCTTCCGCCTCGATCCGAAGCGGCGTCGCGCCGTAATAGGCGACCGGCGTTCCCGAGACGCCGACAAGGGTCGAGTCGACCGCAAGGCCGATCCCCGTCCCGTAGCGGTCGGCGAAGCCGGATACGCCGACCCGCCATCCGGTGACAGCAGAACCGGTTATTTCGGTCGTCACCCGCCCGGTGACGCCGAAAACGACGGCCCGGTCCGGGATCGAGAGCGCGGCGTCGAATCCGGCGCCGGCGGCGATCGCGACATCGGCCACGAGCAGGCCGAACGCCGTTCCGGCGCCCGAAAGCGCCGGCCCCGCCGGCTCATCACGCCAGGCGGCGCCGTCATGGACCATGGCGCGGCCCCGGTCCTCGACCCAGACGCGCCAGCCCGGCTTCGGGTCCGCGAAGCTCCAGCCGTCGTTGACGAAGAAGGCGAGCGCGCCCTCCCGCCCGAACCAGGCGCCGCTCGCGCCGCCGGCGACGAGATAGGCGTCGCCCGGCGCGCCGGCGGGAGGCGCGGAAAGGTTCGCGGAGAGCGCCCGCGCCTGCGTCGCGGCGTCGAGCCGCACCAGCGCCTCGTTCACGGTGACATGCTTTTGCGCCTGCGCCGCGGCGAGCAGCGGAAGCGCGAGGTTGGCGGTGTCAGACATGGATCGTCACCCTGGCTGCCGGCCCGTGGCCGTAAAGATCGGTGATCTGGGCGACGGTGGCGGGCACGTCGCCCGCGGCGCCGTCCGCGGCTTGCTGGGCCGCGGTCCAGAGATAGGCGCGCGCCGAAAGCTCGACCTCGCGTGCGCCGATCGTGAGACGATAGGCCTCCCGATCCTCGCCGAGCGGCGGATCGAGCCCCTCCCAGCCGTCGCCGCCGACACGCGCGCGTCGAACCCATGAGAGCGCGACATCGCCCGTGGCCGCGTCCCGCGCCGCGCGGAAATGGGCCGGCGCATAGGGCCGGAGGCGCGCCCCGCCATCGGTGGCGGCGAACTCGACATAGGAATCGTGGCTGACCGGCTTGTGCGCCGGCCCAATGCGCCAGATCCGTTCGACGCCCCGGAGCGCGGAAGGCGCATCGAGCGGTAGAACGGCCTCGTCGAGCAGCGCGAAGTCGGCCCCGGCCGGGACAAGTTCCGGGATGAAGATCTCCGTCCCAGCCTGACCCCGCAGCAGCCTCGAGAGCCGCCAGCGATTGGCGGCCACGAGTTCGGCGTCGAGAAACTGGAAGATCTCCCACTGCCCGCCCGGAAGGCGCAGCGCCGCGAGATTGCCGCCCGACAGCACCGAAAGCAGCGAGCGCGCCGTCAGCGCGCCGGCCACCAGCGACACATCGAGGCTCTGCGATCGGGTGAAGAGATCCGGCGCGCCACGCGGCAGGTCCGTCGCGGTGACGCCGATGGTCGCGGGCCGTTGCAGACGCGCGACTCGCGCGAAACTCTCCCCGTCGTCGGAGACATGGAGCGCCGCCGGCCCCGCCCAGGGCCGCGCCGCGGCGGAGATCAGCGGCCCTGCCGCCGCCCCATCAGGCAGCGGCGCATCGATGAAGAGGTGGGAGACCGGCCGCGCAGGATAGATCGGCGCGGGCGTCGGCCGCCGGGGCGTCCGCCTCGCGCCGCCATAGGCGCCGACATCCACGCGGGTCAGGGTCAAGGCCCGCCCGCCACGATCCTCCGCGGCGTCGATGCGGAACTGCGGCGCGCCCGGCTCATCCGTTAGCGCGACGATATCCGAAGGCTCGAGCGCCAGGAGCCGCCGCGGCACGGTCAGCCGCGCGCCGTCCCGCGCCGCGCGGATCTCGGCGAGCTGGCGCTCCACCACGTCCTGCGCCGAAGCCGGGTCCAGCAGAACCGGAGTCGTGGTTCCTTCGGTCCGTGTCGAAGCCGCCGAAACCGCCCGCGCCTCGGTGGCGGCGGTCTCGTAATCGCCATCGCCGTTCACGAAGCCGAGCGAGACCGAGGCAGGAAGGTCTCCGTCGGGCGCGCGCATCCGCTCGAACTCCGCCGAACCCTCGCGCGAGAGCACAGCGTCCTCGCTCCGCAGCACCGCATCCGCCGCGCGGGCCCGGTGGCGGAACCGCAGCACCCCGCCGCTCTCGAACGCGTCGAAGGCATAGGCGGTCATCAACGACTGGAGCGCCGAGCGCCCCGAGAGCCCCTCGGTCAGCGCAAGGCCGCTCACCACGCCTTCGAGCTCCGATACGTCGAAGGCGAGAACGCCCGCGCTCCGGCAGATCTCGGCCACGACATCGGCCAGCGACGCGCCGCCGAGCCGCCCTGTGATCCAGTGCCCAAGCCGCCAGTTCGGACCATCGGACCAGACGGTCTCGCGGCTCGGAAAATCCGGAAACGGTCGCGCATCCCAGGTCCAGACGAATGTCTTCGCCGTTTCGATCATCTCCGCGCCATAGAGCGGCGAGACCGGGTTGTTGGCCGCCTCGCTCCACCAGCCGAGCACCGCCTCGAGATAGCGGCGCTGCATGTGATCGTCCCGCACTCCGCGGGAGAAATAGGGTAGGAAACTCTCGGAAGATTTCGGGTCGACGAAGACGTTCGGCTGGTTCGCGCCGAGATCGACCGCCGGGCAGCCGATCTCTGTGAACCGGATCGGCTTTGACTTCGGAACCCAGGCAGTCGCGCCCGCCGCTCTTACGCCGCCGGGCCGGTCGTGATGCGCGTTGCTCCACCAATTCCGGAAATCCTTGACGCGAAAGATCCAGTCTTCGCCGTGCGCCGTGTCGACGATCGGCGTGCGGATCTGGTTCGCCCGGGCGGCGGCGTCGGCGTAGTACCAGTCGTAGCCTTCCCCGCCCTCGACGTTCTCGCGGAGATAGTCGAGCGAATGTACCGAGCCGTAACCCTCGTCCAGGTGCCCTTCCTCGTGCCGCCAGTCGGAGAGCGGCAGGTAGTTATCCACCCCGACGAAATCGATGTTCGGATCGGCCCAGAGGGGGTCAAGATGAAAGCGAACGTCGTTGGAGCCGTCGCCCGGTCGATGATTGGAATACTCCGACCAGTCCGCCGCGTAGCCAAGTTTCACCGAAGGCCCGAGGATCGCCCGGACATCGGCCACGAGGGCGCGGAGCCGCGCCACCGCCGGATATGCGCCCGGCGCGCTCCGGATCTGCGTCAGGCTTCGCATCTCCGAGCCGATGCAGAAACTCTCGACCCCGCCCGCCGCCGCGCAGAGATACGCATAGTGGAGAATGAGCCGGCGGAACGACCATTCCGCAGGCCCGGAATAGCTCACCTCGTCGCCCGAGACGGAAAAATCGCCAATCTCGGCCGCGCCGAAGAATGCGTTCACTTCGTCCGCCGCGGCAGGCGTCTGATCGGTCGAGCCGGCTACGCCGGGAGCCCGGTCCAGCGTGATCCGCCCGCGCCAGGGAAAGGCCGGCTGCCCAACGGCGCCCGACCACGGGTCGGGCTTCGAATTGCCCGCCTGAATATCCATCAGGATGAAAGGGTAGAACATCACGGCGAGGCCGCGGTCGCTCATCTCCCGGATTGCGGCGACGACGGAAGCGTCGGACGGGGTGCCGCCGAAGATCGGCCGCCCCTCGACGTCGGTCGAGACCAGCGGCGCCGCGCCGCGGCCCAGACCGTTCACTCGCCAGGCGACCGGATCCGTCTTCTTCTCGCCGATCTCGACGCAGGGACGGATCTCGCATTCGCCGCAGCGGAGATCGTCGCCGAACCACGAAACCACGAGCGAGACCGAGCGCGCTTCCTGCGCCTCCGCCTCGAGCTGATCCAGCGCCACCAGAAGGTCCGGCCGCTCCGAGATCGAGTTGACGTTCTCGAATTCGGTCGCGCCCGGCCCGGAGATCCGTCGCACCTTGCGCGTCTCCAGCGAGAACTCGCCGGACCCCGGCGAAAGCGCCACCGCCTTCACAAGCCTGGTCAGCGCGCCCTCGTCGTTCACCGGTGTCGGCTGCCGGAACACCTCGAAATGCAGTTGCGGTATCCGGTTGCCGAAACGCTCAAGTGGCAAGTCCTCGAACACGACATAGGCGAGGCCCCGGAAAGCCGGCGCGCCTTCCTCAATCGCATCGATCAGCGGATCGGGCGGCTGCGAGGAGCCGCCCTTGTAGACCCGGTGCGCAAGGTCGGCGAGGGAGATTTCGGTCCCGTCCGCCCAGACCCGGCCGACGCGCTCGATCCGCCCTTCGCAGAGCCCGACCGCCAGCGAAACGGTGTAACGATATTCCTGCGCGCTCGGCCCTGTCCCCTTGCCGCCGCCGCTCTCCTCGGCATGCTCGCGGAAATCCGAGGACCAGATCATCTGGCCCGCCACGCGCATCCGCCCGAATAGCTGAGGGATCGGCTCGCCCTCGCCGGCGCCGGATACGCGAAGACGCTCCAGCCGAGGCGTCTCCACCGGCGAAGCGCCCCGGCCAAGCAGCGCCTGGTCGATCAGCGAGCCGGCGACGCCGCCAGCGGCGCGCGCCAACGTCCCGACGCCGAAGCCGAACGCGGAGCCGCCAAGCGCCGATCCGGCGGATGCGCCTACGGCGGATAGTAGCACGGTCGCCATGCGTTCAGGCTCCTCTCGGGAAACGGAAACAGGCGACGAGCCGGCGCCGCCAGCCGCCGTCAAAAGGCGCCTCGAAGACCGCGCGCCCCGAATGCGCGTGGATCATCGACGCGCCGAAGCGCGGCGAGGTTGCTCGGATCGCCAGATGCTTCGCCGGCGCGGCCTCCGCCATCCGGAAGAGAAGCACATCGCCCTCCACGCCGTCGCCCGGCAGGAGGAACCGGCGGCAGGCGGCGAGAAGCCGCTCCTCGCCGGAGCATTCCGACCAATCCGGCGCATAGGGCGGAATCGGTTCCGGTTCACCGCCCTGCAGCTCCCGCCAGACGCCTCGGACGAGGCCAAGGCAATCCGCCCCGACGCCCTTCAGGCTCGCCTGGTGGCGATAGGGCGTCCCGATCCATGCCCGCGCTCTCGCCATCACCTCCGCCGGATCGGCGGCCTCAGCGGCGCACACGGGAGCCTCCTTCGAGCGGCCGTCCGGCCGCCGGGCGCGCCGCCAGCCAGCCATCGCCCGGCACGAAGGGAAAGCCGCGGAACGCTTCGGCATTGGCGAATTTGTCGCGGCAGGTCGCGAAACTCTTGTCGCAGCCTGCAAGCGCGTCGAACGCGTCGCCGGCCGCGGCCTCAGGGAGCGGCGTCTCCGCCAGGGTCAGTTCCACCAGCTCGTCAATCCGCCGCTGTCCCTTCACCCGGTCGCTCCGGCCCGCGCGGGCGCCCGAGGTCCAGCTGATCTCGCCGTCGAGAAACCAGTCATCCGGATGCGCCGCGAGTCCGGAGACGAGCAGGATCCGCCCGTTCCTGACCGAAACGACCGCGCCGGCGCAGCAAAGCTCGGGCGCGGTCATGTCGACGCCGCAACTCACGTCGCCGAGCCGGAGGTCGCAGCAGGAAAGATAGCGCCGGCAGACGGGACGGTTCAGCCGCTCGCCGATCCCGCGCACCTCCGCCTCGAAGGCCTGCGCGCCGCGCGTCGTCTCGCCGATCTCGCCGCGGAAGAGGAGCGCTCGGTCCCCCGGCGCGTTCCAGTCCACCAGCCAGAGGCGAACCTCCGCGCCGTCATAGACGCCGGAACGGAGGTCGACCTCCGAGATGCGCTCCGACCGGAGCGCGCCGGTGGCCGAGACGTTGTCCGGCGAAAGGCCGAGGCTCGCCTCGATCGCGCTCGCCGAAAAGCCCGACGCGGCCTCGAACACGACACCGCCGAACGCAATGTCACGATCATGATCGGTGAAGCCGAGCGGCGCCCTGCCCTGCGGATCGATCCGCCAGCAATGCGCCATCGTCGTCGCGCCGGAATCGAGTTTGGCCTGGAACGTGGCGGGAATCGCGCGCATCAGACCCGCACCTCCACGATCGGGATCGAAGGGATCTCTCCGGCCTCGAAGGCGGCGAGGTTCACTTCGATCCGGTCGGTGTCGAACCTTACCGGCACATGAAACTCGAACCCGGCGGTGAGCGCCGCGCCCGGCGCCGGCGCGGAGGCGAAGGTCACGATCCCTGCCCCGTAGTCCACGGTGAAATCCGCGCCTTCTGCGAGCGTCACGCCGTCCCGCGCCACCTGCACGCTGCCCGGCGCCGGCTTCGCGATCGGCCGGAAATAGCTCACGCCGCCGGAATGGTAGCCGCGCTGAAGCGCGAAGGCGGCCGCGGCGCCGTCTCCGATCCCGAGCGGCTGATCGAAGGGCGTCATGCCCTCCGACGGCGCCGAAGACTTGAAGTCCGCCCAGTCCTTCCAGCGAAAGGCGTGCAGCATGCCGAGCCGCGCCTCGAAGAAGGCGAGCGCATCGTGAACGTCGTCGAGGGTGCGAAGCCCGAGCCCGGCGTCGTAGCGCCGCCGCGAATGGGCCCAGAGCGCGTTGCGCTCCTCGAAGCCGGAAGCGAGCGTCACGATCTCCGTGCGCCGCTCGGGCCCGCCGCTCGACCCGAAGGAAAGCGCGGCCGGAAAAAGAACGTCGTGAAACGCCATGTCGCCCTCAGAGGTTCTTCTCGCCGCGCCGGACGGCGCGGGCGATTGCGGCGGAGACC
>CALFYQ010000275.1 GCA_937952085.1 uncultured Paracoccaceae bacterium
ACTAAACCCGCGCGCCGCCCCGGTTTGCAAGGCCGACCGATTGCATGGCGGCCCCGCGCGGGCTAAAGCGCCGGCCGTCAGCCCGGAGGAGAGAATGCCCGCCCCGAACGCGCCCAAGAAGGTCGTCCTCGCCTATTCCGGCGGCCTCGACACCTCGATCATCCTGAAATGGCTTCAGGACACCTATGGCTGCGAGTTGGTGACCTTCACCGCCGATCTCGGCCAGGGGGAGGAGCTGGAGCCGGCGCGCGCCAAGGCGAAGCTGCTCGGGGTCAAGGACGAGAACATCCACATCGTCGACGTGCGCGAGGAATTCGTGCGCGACTTCGTCTTCCCGATGTTCCGCGCCAACGCGGTCTATGAGGGGCTCTACCTTCTCGGCACCTCAATCGCGCGGCCGCTGATCGCCAAGCACCTCGTCGAGATCGCGCGGAAATCGGGCGCCGACGCCATCGCCCATGGCGCGACCGGCAAGGGCAACGACCAGGTGCGGTTCGAGCTTTCGGCCTATGCGCTCGAGCCCGACATCAAGGTGATCGCGCCTTGGCGGGAATGGAGCCTCACCTCCCGCACCAAGCTGATCGAATGGGCCGAGGCGCACCAGGTGCCTGTGCCGAAGGACAAGCGCGGCGAGGCGCCCTTCTCGGTGGACGCGAACCTTCTGCACACCTCATCCGAGGGCAAGGTGCTGGAGGACCCGGCGCAGGAGGCGCCGGATTACGTCTACCAGCGCACCGTCGACCCGGAGAAGGCGCCGAACGAGCCCGAACTCATCGAGATCGGCTACGAGGCCGGCGACCCGGTGACGCTGAACGGCGAGCGGCTCTCCCCCGCGGCGATGCTGACCCGGCTGAACGAGCTCGGCGGCAAGCACGGCGTCGGCCGGCTCGACCTCGTAGAGGGCCGCTATGTCGGCATGAAGTCCCGCGGAATCTACGAGACGCCGGGCGGCACGATCATGCTCGAAGGCCATCGGGGCATCGAGTCGATCACGCTCGACCGCGGCGCCGCGCACCTCAAGGACGAGATCATGCCGCGCTACGCGGAGCTGATCTATTTCGGCTACTGGTTCAGCCCGGAGCGCGAGATGCTCCAGGCCCTGATCGACAAGAGCCAGGAGCATGTCTGGGGCACGGTGAAGCTGAAGCTTTACAAGGGCCGCGTCTCCTGCGTCGGCCGCTGGTCCGACCGCTCGCTCTATTCCGAGCAGCACGTGACCTTCGAGGAAGATTCCGGCGCCTACGACCAGAAGGACGCCCAGGGCTTCATCAAGATCAACGCGCTGAGGCTCCGGCTATTGGCGATGCGGGCGAAGCGGCTCGGCGGCTGAGGCCCCTCGACCTCCGGCGCGGCCCGGCCATACTCGGCCGGGCCACCAGAGGAGAGCCCCCATGCGCCGCGCCCCGGTCGACGCCGCCGCCACGCCCCGTTTCGCCGAAATCGCCACCTTTCTCCGCCTGCCGCGCGTCGCGCCGGAGGACGGGGTGGAGATTGGCCTCGTCGGCGCGCCCTTCGATCTCGGGGTGAACCACCGGAGCGGGCCGCGGGAGGCGCCAGGGGCGGTGCGGAACGCCAGCCGGGTGATCCGGCGGGTGCATCCAACCAGCGGGATCGACCCCTACACGCTCGCCTCGGTCGCCGATATCGGAGACGCGCCGGTGAACCCGCTCGACCGCCAAGGCAGCCTCGACGCGATGGAGGCGTTCTACCGGCGGCTCCACGGCCTCGGCATCCGCCCTATCACCGTCGGCGGCGACCATACCGTGCCGATCCCGATCCTTCGGGCGCTCGCCGCCGACCGGCCGGTGGGCGTCCTCCAGATCGACAGCCACACCGACACGTTCGACGAGCTCTTCGGGGTGAAGGACAACCACGCCACCTTCCAGCGCCGCGCGGTGGAGGAGGGGCTGGTGGACCCGAGGCGGGTGGTGCAGCTCGGGCTCCGCGGCTCCCGCTTCTCGGCGGCCGATCTCGATTACAGCCGCGATGTCGGCTTCACCGTCATCACCATGGACGATTACGAGGAGATGGGCCGCGCCGCCGCCATCGCCCGCATCCGCGAGACGCTGGGCGACGGGCCCGCCTATGTCACCATCGACATCGACGGGCTCGACCCGTCGTTCTGCCCCGGCACGCCGGTGCCGGAGATCGGCGGCCTCACCCCGCGGGACGTGCAGGTGATGATCCGCTCGCTCCGCGGGCTCGACCTCGTCGGCGCTGACATCTGCGAGGTCGCGCCCTGCTACGACCCGACCGGGGTGACGGCGCTGACCGCCGCCAACTTCATGTTCGAGCTGCTCTGCGTGATGGCGGAGGGAAAGGCGGGCTGAGCCCTATTTCCGCTTCCGGCAATAGAGCTCCAGCCGGTGGCGCACCACGTCATAGCCAAGCTCCTCGGCGATCAGCGCCTGCAGCGCCTCGATCTTCTCGGAGCGGAATTCGATCACCGCGCCCGTCTCCACATCGATGATGTGGTCGTGATGCGGCGCGTCGGTCGTCTCGAACCGGGCCGGAGCGCCCTCGAAGGCGAGCCGGTGGACGACGCCCTGCGATTCGAGCGCGGAGAGGGTGCGGTAGACCGTGGCGAGCGAGACCGTCTCCTCGATCTCCCGCGCCCGGCGGTGAAGCTCGTTGGCGTCCGGATGGTCGTCCGCCTCGGCGAGGACGCGGAGCAATGCGGCGCGCTGACGAGTGATCCGCACCCCGTCGGCGCGGAGCGCATCCTCGAGATCCTTGGCGGTGACGACCGGCTCGCTCATCGGCGCGCTTATAGCGGCGGCGGCGGGCCCGGACAACGCGAAGCGGCCCTTGCAAGGCGGCCCGGCCCGGCGCATTGAGGCGCCATGGGCGACCAGAAAAACGACGACGACGCGGCGAGCCTGAGGATCGGGCCGACCAATCTCGGCATGGTCCGGATCATCGTGGACACCGGTTCCGGCGAGGTCCTGCTCGATTTCTACCCGGACGAGGCGGAGGAGATCGCGGAAGAGCTTCGCGCCGCCGCCGAACAGGCCCGCGGCGCCTCCGCCGCACGCGGCAAGAAGCCCCGCCGCTGACGCGATGCGCGCCGTCGCCGCGCTCGTCTTCCCCGGCTTCGAACTCCTCGATCTCTTCGGCCCGCTCGAATTCTTCGGCCTGATCGAAGGCGCGTTCCGCATCGAGCTTGTCGCCGAGGCGCCGGGCCCGGTCGCCAGCGCGCAGGGGCCCGAGGCCGTCGCCGCCCGAGGGATCGACGAGGCGCGGGGCGAGATCCTGCTCGTCCCCGGCGGGCCGGGCGCGCGCCGCGAAGTGGCGAACGCGCGCCTCCTCGAAGGCGTCGCCGCCTTCTCCGCTCAGGCGGAACTGACCCTCGGCGTCTGCACCGGCGCCGCGCTTCTCGCCCGCGCCGGCCTTCTCGACGGGCGGAGGGCGACGACCAACAAGGCCGCCTTCGGCTGGGTCGCCGCGCAGGGGCCGAAGGTGGACTGGGTGAAGCGCGCCCGCTGGGTGGAGGACGGACCGTTCCTAACCTCCGCCGGCGTCTCGGCGGGGATGGACATGGCGCTCGCCGCCATCGCGCGTCTCGAAGGCGCGGCCGCGGCGGAGGCGGCCGCGCGGGCCGCCGAATACCGCTGGAGCCGGGCCCCGGAGGACGACCCTTTCGCCGCCGCGTTCGGCCTCGCCCCATGACGCCGCCGCTCTATGATAGGATCGGGTTCAACTACGCCCATCTCCGCCGGCCTGACCCGCGCATCGCCGCGGCGATCGAAGCCGCGCTCGGGGCGGCCGAGACGGTGGTGAATGTCGGCGCCGGCGCCGGCTCCTATGAGCCTGCCGGCCGCCGCGTCACCGCGGTGGAGCCCTCCGCGGCGATGATCGCGCAGCGGCAGCCCTCGGATGCGGTGGTCGTGCAGGCCGGCGCCGAGGCGCTGCCCTTCGCGGACGGCGCCTTCGACGCCGCCATGGCCGTCCTCACCATCCATCACTGGGCTGACAAGGCGAAGGGCGTCGCAGAGATGCGCCGCGTCGCGCGCGGCCCGGTCGTCTTCCTCACCTACGACCCCGCTTTCCGGGATTTCTGGCTGCTCGACCATTTCCCCGCCCTCGCGGCGCTCGACGAAGGCCAGATGCCGACGATGGCGGAGTTCGGGCGCTGGCTCGGCCCGGTCTCAATCTCGCCGGTCCCGATCCCGCATGATTGCGTGGACGGGTTCCTCGCCGCCTACTGGCGCCGCCCCGAAGCCTATCTCGACGAGCGGGTGCGGGCGGCGATGTCCTCCTTCTGGAAGATCGGCGACATCTCCGAGGGACTGGACCGGCTGGCGCGGGATCTCGAAAGCGGCGAATGGGCGCGACGCCACGCGGACCTGGGGGCGCGCGAGGAACTGGATTGCGGCTATCGGCTGGTGGTTTCCCGTTAGCCGGCCGTAGGATTCTGAAGGCTACGCCTGTGGCGAAGCGTCGGCGCCAACCGGGATCGGTCAGGAGCGCGCGCAATTCTTCCCTTGGCCCGTGCGCCCAGCCCGGGCCGCGTCCGACCCTCCCGGGGGTCGGACGCGCCCCTCCGCGCTTCGTCCAAACCAAGGTGCTTCGGAAAGCGCGCGTCGGTTCCGTCCCCGCGCTTTGTTGAGCGCCACGACGTTCCGAAAGCGCCATCCCGCCTCACCTTCGCCGGGCTGGTCTCCGCCTCCAGATTATGGCATACGGAATTCCGTATTCCGAACGAGTCGCCATGATCCGCCTCGAGCCGCTGCCGAACCTGATCGACCAGACCTACGAGCGCATCCTCGAGGCCATCGTCGATCGCACGCTGCCGCCCGGCCGGCGGATCCGGCAGGCGGAGCTGGCGGAGACGCTCGGCGTCTCGCGGCAGCCAGTCTCGCACGCGCTGCACCTCCTCCACCGGCAGGGGCTGGTGGCCGAAAGCGGGCGGCGCGGTTTCGAGGTGGCGGCGCTCGACGACGCGCGCATCCGCCAGCTTTATGAAGTCCGGGGCGCGATGGACGGGCTCGCCGCCCGGCTCGCGGCGCAGCGGGCGGGCGAGGACGAACCCGGCCGCGCGCGGCTCGAATCCGCGCTCCGCGACGGGCGCGCGGCGGGCCGCGCCACCCCGCTCCGCCGGCTGATCGAGCTCGATGTCGAGTTTCACGCCGCGATCCATGCGCTTTCCGGCAACGCCGCCATCGCCGAGACGCTGGCGCCGCAATGGCCGCATCTCCGCCGCGCCATGGCGACGGTGCTGGCCGAACTAGACTACCGCGACAGCGCCTGGGCCGAGCACGAAGAAATCGCCT
Organism: uncultured Paracoccaceae bacterium; assembly: GCA_937952085.1. Classification (GTDB taxonomy): domain Bacteria; phylum Pseudomonadota; class Alphaproteobacteria; order Rhodobacterales; family Rhodobacteraceae; genus Pikeienuella. The sequence goes on from CALFYQ010000275.1 coordinate 5,274, forward strand.
CGCGCATCCTCTCGGGCGCGCCCGAGGCGGCGGCCGCGGCGGCCGAGGCCCATGCGAACCGCGCCGGCCGGGAAGTAGCCGCGCGCCTCAAGACGACCGGGGCGGCGGCCTGACCGCCCGGCGACAACAACCAAGGAGGAAACGATGAAGCTGACCGAAGACCAGGTGGCGCATTTCCACCGCGAGGGCTGGCTCTTCCTGCCCGATCTCTTCGACGAGGAGGAGGTGGACCTGCTCCGCCGCGAGGCCATCTCGATCTACGACGCCAACCGCCCGGAAGTCTGGCGGGAGAAGAGCGGCGCGCCCCGCACCGCCTTCGCCGCGCATCTCTACAACGAGGCGTTCGGCCTTCTCGGCGCGCATCCGCGGATGATCGAACCGGTGGAGCAGGTCTTCGGCGAGAAGGTCTACATGCACCAGTTCAAGATCAACGCGAAGTCGGCCTTCACCGGCGATGTCTGGCAGTGGCACCAGGATTACGGCACCTGGAAGCGCGACGACGGGATGCCCGAGCCCCGCGCCATGAACATCTCGATCTTCCTAGACGAGGTGATGCCGATCAACGGCCCGTTGATGCTCGTTCCGAAAAGCCACAACGCGGGGGATCTGAAGGCCGCGCATGACCTTCAGACCACCTCCTACCCGCTCTGGACGCTGGACGAGGAGACGGTGACGAAGCTGGTGGAGGAGGGCGGCATCGTCTCGCCGACCGGCAAGGCCGGCGGCATGCTGATGTTCCACGGCAACCTGGTGCACGGCTCCGCCGGCAACATCACGCCCTATCCGCGGAAGATCGTCTACCTGACGCTCAATTCCGTCTCGAACTACATCCGCACGCCGACAAGGCCGGAATACATCGCCCACAGGGATTTCGCGCCGATCCAGACGGTGGACGACGACGCCCTCCGCCGCCTCGCCCGCGCCGGCAGCCGGGCGGCCTGAGGGTCGGGAGGCCCGCGGCGGGCGTCGCGGGCCCACCATGACAGCGTCATCACAGCGCCCGAGCGGCGCGCGGAGGGCCGCGACCGACCCTGGGAGGGCGCCCATGACGGCTGAGCGACCGTGCTTGATGGCGCCGCCCCGCATGACCGCCGAGCCACTTGAAGCGGCGGAGGGCGCCCGACCCCGGGGAGGGTCGGTCGCGGCCCGTGCTGGTCGCACGGGCCATCGGGCGTGGAGGAGCGCGCCGCTCCCGCCCCAACCCTCACCCCACCCGCGCGTCTTCCGGGATGAGCGGCGGCTGGGCGTTCAGCGCCTCGATGGAGAAGCCAGCGGTCTTCTTGTAGTTGGCCGCGAAGTCACGCCGCTCCTCCAGCGGCATCACCTTCTCGATGTCGTCGAAGGCGCCGCCCGACCGCTGGCGGACGATCTCCAGCACATAGTCCGGCCCTGCGCCGCGGTTGGCGGCGATCACCTTGGCCATCCGGGGACGCATCTCCGTCTCGTAGTCCTCGAGCGCGGCGGGCGTCGCGCCGTGGGCGAGGAAGGCGCGGCCGAGCCGGCGGGCGTCGACGATGGCCTGGGAGGCGCCGTTGGAGCCGGTCGGGTACATGATGTGCGCGGCGTCGCCCATCAGCGTCGTGCGCCCGACGGTCCAGAACGGCAGCGGGTCCCGGTCCACCGGGTATTCGTAGACGACGGGCGCGGCGCGGATCAGCGCCGGCACGTCGATCCGGCCGAATTTCCACTCCGCAAACCAGTCCTCGAAGTCGGAGACATCTGCGACGCGGGACCAGTCCTCCCGCGCCCAGCCATGCGAGGCGTCGAAGCGGCGCTCGGCGATCCAGTTGATGAGGGAGCGGCCGGAGCCGTCCGGCCCGCCGATCGGATAGGTGACGAACTTCTGCTCGTAGTCGCCGATCATCGCCATCATGTTGCGGTCGGCGAAGGCGGGCGCGCGGGAGGCGCCGCGCCAGAGGATGTAGCCGGCCCAGCGCGGCCCGCCCTCATCGGGATGCATCGCCCGGCGGATCGCCGAATGGAGCCCGTCCGCGGCGATGAGCAGCGCGCCGCGCCGCTCGCCGGCCTCGGTCTCCAGCACCGCCTCGTCGCCCTCCGTGCGAAAGCCGGTCGCCTTCACGCCAAGCTCGACCGCATCCGGGCCGAGCCGCTCCAGCACGGCGCGGTGGAGGAGCATCTGAAGCTCGCCGCGGTGCACCGAGTATTGCGGCCAGCGATAGCCGGCGGCGAGGCCCCGCGGCTCTCGCCAGACCTCGGCGCCGTTCCGCGCGAACATGGCGAGTTCCTGCGTCGGGACGCCGATCCGCGCGAGGTCCGCCTCGAGGCCGAGATCGATCAGCTCGCGCACCGCGTTCGGCTGGAGATTGATGCCGACGCCGAGCGGCTTCGGCTCCCGCACCTGCTCGACGATCCGGCATTCGAGGCCGATCTGCCTGCAGGTCAGCGCGAGGGCGAGGCCGGCGATGCCGCCGCCGGCGATCAGGATGGTCATGGCGCTCCTCCACGTCCGGGGCGCCCGCTTGTCATGGGGCGCGTCCCGCGTCTTGATGGCCCAAAATCGGGAGGAAGGCGATGTTTCTGATGAACGATCTCCGCGCGCGGGCGGAGGCGGGGCGGCCCGTGCGGGTCTGCCTGATCGGCGCGGGCAAGTTCGGCTCGATGTTCCTCGGGCAGGTCCCGACGATTCCCGGCCTCGCGATCACGCGGATCGCCGATCTCCGGCCAGACGGGGCCCGCGCCGCCTGCCGCACCGTCGGCTGGGACGAGGCGCGGATCGCCGCCACCGCCTTCGACGACGACGCCTTCGCCTCCCTCGCCGCCGACGACGTGGACGTGGTGGTGGAGGCGACCGGCAACCCCCATGCCGGGGTCCGCCACGCCCGCGCCGCGATCCGCGCCGGCAAGCACCTCGTCATGGTCAATGTCGAGGCCGACGTGCTCGCCGGCGCGGCCCTGGCGAAGGAGGCGCGGGCCGCCGGGCTCGTCTTCAGCCAGGCCTGGGGCGACCAGCCGGCGCTGACGGCCGAACTGGTCGACTGGGCGCGGGCGACCGGCTTCATCGTCCAGTGCGCCGGCAAGGGCACGAAATACCGCCCGCAATACCACCAGAGCACGCCGGAGACGGTCTGGGCCAACATGGGCTTCGACCCGCAGAAGGCGGTGCGCGACGGGATGAACCCGAAGATGTTCAACTCCTTCGTCGACGGCACCAAGTCCGCGCTGGAGATGGCCGCCATCGCCAACGCCTGCGATCTCACCCCGCCGTCCGACGGGCTCCTCTTCCCGCCCTGCGGCGTCGACGACCTGCCGCATGTGCTCCGCCCCGCCGCGGATGGCGGGCTCGTCGAGGGCAAGGGCATGGTGGAGGTCGTCTCCTCCGAGGAGCGGGACGGGCGGCCGGTCTTCCGCGATCTCCGCTGGGGCGTCTATGTCGTGCTGGAGGCGCCGAACGACTACGCCGCCGGCTGCTTCCGGCAATACGGCATGCCGACGGACAGCACCGGCCGCTATTCGGCGATGTACAAGCCCTTCCACCTGATCGGCATGGAGCTTTCGATCTCGGTCCTCTCGGCCGGCCTTCTCGGCAAGGCGACGGGTGAGACGCGGGCCTTCAACGGCGACGTGGTGGCGACCGCGAAGCGGGACCTGAAGGCCGGCGAGACGCTGGACGGCGAGGGCGGCTACTGCGTCTACGGCAAGCTTGTCCCCGCCGCGCGCTCGCTCCGCGAGGGCCTTCTTCCGATCGGCCTCGCCGACCGAGTGAAGCTGACCGCCGACGTGAAGGCGGGCCAGCCGATCCCGCAATCGGCCGTGGCGATTGCGGAGGACGACGAGGTGGCCGCCTATCGGCGGGCGATGGAGCGCGCGAACGCGGCCTGAGGCGTCGCCTCAGAGCGGCGTCGCCGCGCCGCGGTCGAGATCGGCGTCGAGGAACGGGTCATCCGCTTGCGGCGCGGCCGGCCGAACGCCTCGCCCGGCGCGGCGGCACGGGCCGGGGCGCCGAAACGTCGAGCTGCGGCGCTGGCCTCCCGATCGGCCGGCGACGCGCCCCGGTCAGCGGAGCGGCAGCCTCGCCGCGGAAAGGATCGGGCCGCCGGGGCCGGCCTGGAGCATGACGACGACGCCGTCCGCGCCATCCGGGGCCGCGGCGGAGAGCGTCTCGGCCGCGCCGCTCCAGGCGCCGAGCTCAGACCAGCCCTTGACCACGTTGCGATAGGTCGCGGCGCGGCCGGCGTTCTCGCCCGCCTCGATGTCGACATGCTCGACATTGCTGTACCAGGCCATCAGCACGCGGGCCGGCGGCGCGCCGGCGGAGGCGGCGATCTCGGCGCGGATGCGGTCCCCGTCGCGATGGAGCGCCACCAGCGCGGGCGGCGCCTCGGCCCCGAGCCGGGACACTGCGGCCTCGATCGCCTTGCCGCGGGAGCCGACCAGATGCTCCCGCCCCATCAGGACGACCTGCGGGGTATAGACCATCCGCTCGCCCATCGCCGCGGCGTAGGCGCGCTGCCGCGCGGTGTGCCCCGCTTTCCCGAAGGCGTCGCGCCAGCCGAGATAATCCCAGTAGTCGACATGGAGCGAGAGGGCGATCACGTCCTCGCGGTCCGCCAGTTGCGCAAGAAGCGCGTCGGCCGGCGGGCAGGAGGAACATCCCTGCGAGGTGAAAAGCTCCACCAGAACCGGCGAGCGCCCGCCTTCCGCAAGGGCGGGGCCCGCGAGGGCGAGGGCGGCGGCGAGGGCGATGAGGGCGCGGCGACGCATCGGCGGATCCTTTCGCGCCCGGGATAGCCGCGCGGCCGCTCCCCCGCGAGTCAAGCTTTCGGGAGCCGTTCGGAGCGGGAGGCGGCGCGCCGGCGCATCGCCTCCCGCTGGATGGGCGCGAACCCGGCCCGCTGATAGAGCGGCAGGGCGCGCGGATGGTCGAGCGTGTTGGTCTCCACCGTCATCCGCCGGACGCCCTTCCGCGCCCAGCCGGCCCGCACCGCCTCGCCGAGGAGCCACGAGCCGAGCCGCAGCCCCTGCGCCTCCGGCGTCAGCCCGAAATAGGCGAGGTCGCAGCGCCCCTCCTCCCGCCAGTCAAGCACGAAGAAGCCGCCGGACCAGCCCTTCACCATCAGCGTGAAGAGCGTGACGTCCTCGTCGCCGAGAAAGGCTTCGAGCTCCGCCTCGGGCCGGCGCAGCCAGTCGGTCCACTCATAGGCGGCGCCGACGCTGCGATAGAGGTGCAGGAACCAGCGCGCCGGCGGGTCCTCCGCCGCCATCAGCGCGAGGCCGGGCAACCGCGGCGCATGGGGCGCGGCCGCCTCGGGCCGCGACGCCATCTCGAGCCGGGTGACCGTGTAGTCGAGCCAGGCCGGCCCGCTCATCGCGCCGCCTGCGAAGCCGTCATCCGGTCGCGACCGCGAGATCCGGATAGGCGCCCCATTCGGCCCAGGAGCCGTCATAGACCGACCATCTGCGATGCCCCATCCGCTCCAGCGCCAGCGCCAGGATGCAGGCGCTGATGCCGGAGCCGCAGGACGTGACGATCGGCTTCGAGAGATCGACGCCCGCCGCCTCGAAGGCGGCGCGGGTCTCCTCCACCGGCTTCATCGTGCCGTCGGCGTTCAGGAGCGTGGCGTAGTGGACGTTCTTCGCCCCCGGCATGTGGCCGGCGCGGAGGCCTGGGCGCACCTCCGGCTCCTCGCCGCGGAACCGGCCTGGGGAGCGGGCGTCCACCACCTCGGCGTCGCCGAGCTTCAGCGCCGCGGCGACCTGCGTCACGTCCTCGACGAGGGAGGCGTCGCGGCGGCCAGTGAAGTGGCGGTCCCGCATCACCGGCGGCAGGTCCTCCACCTCGCGGCCCTCGGCGATCCACTTCTTCAGGCCGCCGTCCAGCACGGAGACCTCCTTCGCGCCGAAGACGCGGAAGGTCCACCAGACCCGCGGCGCGGAGAAGATGCCGTCCTGGTCGTAGACCACCAGGCGATGGCCGTCGCCGATACCCATGGCGCGGATCCGGGCGACGAACTTCTCCATCGGCGGCAGCATGTGGGGGAGCGACGAGGAGGTGTCGGAGATCTCCTCGATGTCGAAGAACCGCGCGCCGGGGATATGCGCCTCGTCATAGCCCGCCTTCGGGTCGCCGCCCATGCCGGGGAGCCGCCAGGTCGCGTCCACGATGCGCAGATCCGGCGCATCGAGATGGCGCGCGAGCCAGTCCGTGCTCACGAGATTCTGCGCGTCGCTGTCCGCCATGGTCCTCTCCGGGCCTCCCCTCAGGCGGGTTTAGGCGGGCGGGGGGGGCGCTTCAACGACAAGGGGGGGGGGGGTGGGGGCGCAGCGCGGATCACGGGCCATTGCGCGCACGGGGCGAACAGAAGGGCGGCCAAGAGCCCTTTCGAGACGTGACGGGCCGCAGAGCGAGCGGCCGGTTCCTTCGTTGAGCCGGAAACGCGCCAAGACACTGGCGGTTTCGCTTGGGGATCTTGCCAGCAAGGAGGCGCCGGAAGCCCTCGGACTACGCGAATGCTGGACAAGAGCGGCCGATACCGGCGCAGGACTTATCTAAGGGGCTTCTTGCCGCTTGATCGACAAGGCAGACATTTCATCGCGCTCCAAGACGCAGGAAGCGATTCCCGCAAGAAAATCATCGCACACCAGGCCTTTACAGGCGCGAAATTCCTTCGAACTAATTTTATTTTAGCTTTATTCTGTAAGATTTCGAGGTCACACGCCAAGAATTTTCATGAAATATCAGCGTCAATATTGTATCGAACCGCATCCCGGCCCATTCGTCTTCGACATGTACGACGGCAATGTCGCCGTGAATGGAAATGTTGCGGATTTCCCACCAAGCCGTCGCCAAGCTGTCAGCTTCGTCCTCGCACATACGGATGAATTCATCGCGCGAGTTCCAGAGCAATTCACCTTCGTAGTGGCCAACCTCGCAT
>CALFYQ010000276.1 GCA_937952085.1 uncultured Paracoccaceae bacterium
CCGCCGTCGATCAGCGCCGGGGTGACGGCCGCGAAGGTCATCTGGAAGGCGATGAAGACGTATTCCGGAAGCTCGACGCCATCGGTGAAGGTGGCCGCCGTGGTCTCGGGCGTGACGCCCGCGAGGAACATCTTGCCGAGGCCGCCCCAGAACGGAGAGGTGCCGCCGCCGAAGGCCATCGAGTAGCCGTAGACGACCCAGATCACCATTACGAGCGCGGTGATCACAAGGCACTGCATCAGCACCGAGAGCATGTTCTTCGCGCGAACCAGTCCGCCGTAGAACAGCGCCAGGCCCGGCACGATCATGAAGAGAACGAGCAGCGAGGAGGTCATCATCCAGGCGACGTCGCCCTTGTCGACGATCGGCCCGTCCTGCGCGAAGGCCGGCGCGGCGAAGGCCGCGAGGCCCAGCGCGGCGCCGAGGGCCGCGCGCTTTGTGAATTCGTTCATGTGGTTTCTGTCCCCTGTCGTCAGCCGCGTCACAGCGCGTCATCCCCCGTCTCGCCAGTGCGGACGCGCACGGCGGATTCGATGTCCCAGACGAAGATCTTGCCGTCGCCGATCTTCCCCGTCCGGGCGGTCTTCGCGATCGTCTCGACGATCTTCTCCGCCTCGCCGTCCGGGCATGCGACTTCGAGGCGGATCTTCGGCACGAAGTTCACGACGTATTCCGCGCCGCGATAGATCTCGGTGTGGCCGCTCTGGCGGCCATAGCCCTTCACTTCGGAGACCATGAGGCCCTGAACGCCGATCGCGGTCAGGGCTTCGCGAACCTCCTCCAGCTTGAAGGGTTTCAGAACTGCTGTGACTAGCTTCATCTCTTCCCTCGTTCGCGCGCGCCCTTCGCCGACGCGCTCCCCGGAAGAGCGATGCAAACAGCGTGCCAATACACGACCGGTCCGGATCGCTCCCGGGTTTTGAACGATTTTCGCAGGATGGGCGCCAGCACGTTCAGACTTTGGGCGCCAAATCGCCCGGAGTCTGTGCGTTTATCGGGCGAACTGGGGTCGATGGCTATTTTTTATGCATATCGAGGAAGTCGCCGAACCACCGCGCCGCCCAGTCGCCATGCATGGGCGCGCCGGAGTCGAGCCGCCCGAGACCGGCCTCGACCAGCGGCTCGGGGAAGACGGCGCCGCGAGCGTCGAAGAGGTCCCTCAGGAACGCCTCGTCGAATTCCGGGTGCGGCTGGATCGAGATCGCCTTCGGCCGCTCCGGGTCGCCATAGACGAGGATCGCGTTCTCGCAGAACGGCGAGCCGGCGATGCGCGTGGCTTCCGGCGGCAGCGCGGTCACCTGGTCCTGGTGCACGGCCGGGATCGTCAGCCGCTCCGGCGCCCCGGCCATCCAGCCGGGCCGCGCCTCGAGCGCATAATCGTGCGGCCCGAGGCCCCAGCCGCCGGCGAACTTCTCCGCCTTGCCGCCGAGCGCCTGCGCCATGATCTGGTGGCCGAAGCAGACGCCGATCATCGGAACCCCTTCCGCGACGGCGCGGCGAATGAAGGCTTCGAGCGGCGGGATGAAGGCGTGGTCCTCATAGACCCCGTGTTTCGAGCCGGAAACGATCCAGCCGTCGGCCTCCTCCGGGCTCTCGGGGAACTCGCCCTCGACGACGCGCCAGCCCTTCACGTCATAGTCGCGGCCGGACCGTTCGAGCAGGCGGCGGAAGATCGCGTCGTACTCGCCCCAGCGCGGCGCCATCTCTTCGGGCAAGAGCCCGGCCTGCAGAACCCCGATGCGCATCGCGCCCTCCATCCGACGGCCCGGATGTATGCCGACGCGGAGCCTCGGGAAAGGGGGCTTACTCGTCCAGCCGCACGACGCGCATGCCCTCGCCGGGCGCGCTCTCGCCCGCAAGCTCGTCGCGGAGCCAGGAGAGCAGCGCGGCGAATTCCGGCCGCGTCTCCATCCCCGCCGGGCAGACGAAGTTGAAATGCGCGCCCGTGTCGATCGCGACGTCGAAGGGCGCTACCAGCCGGCCGGAGCGGAGATCCCCCGCCGCGAGCGCAAGCCGGCCGAGCGCCACGCCGCCGCCGGCCGCCGCGGCCTCCAGCGTCTGGTCGGCGTTGGAGAAGCGGGTGCCGCGGCGCCAGTCGATCTCCACCCCCGCGGCCTTCAGCCAGTCGCCCCAGTTCGGCGGCTTCTGCATCAGCGCGAGGCTGTCGTCATGGATGAGCGGCACGGAGGCGAGATCTCCCGGCGCCTTCAGCCGCGCCGCCATCGACGGCGCGCAGACCGGCGTCATCAGCTCGTGGATCAGCGTCTCGACATAGCAGCCGGGCTCCTCGCCCTGCCGGGTGAAACGGATGGCGGCGTCCACCTCGTCCCGGTCGAACTCCATCTTTTTCAGGGAGGCGACGATGCGCACCTCCACGTCCGGCCGCCGCTCGACAAAGCGATAGATCCGCGGCGCCAGCCATTTCGCGGTGAAGGCCGGGCCCGCGGTCAGCACGAGGCCGCGGCTTTCCCGGAGCCGGTTCACGTTCCGCACCGCCGCCTTCAGCGCCTCGAAGCCCTGGCTGACGCCGGGCGCGAGGAGCCGGCCGGCCTCGGTCAGCTCAACCGCGCGGTTGAGCCGCCGGAAGAGCGGCACGCCGAGATCGGTCTCGAGACTCTTGATCTGGTAGGAGAGCGCCGCGGGCGTGACGTAGAGTTCCTCCGCCGCCTTGGCGAAGGAAAGGTGTCGCGCGGCGGCCTCGAAAGCCCTGAGCGCGGTGAGAGGCGGCAGTCGCTCAGTTAAGCGCATTTGAACTGAACCGGGACGATAACTCATTTGTTGCGGCGCAACGTAAGGCCCATATCCCCTTGCATCAAGGACGATCCCGCTCGGGGATCGAAGGAGCCGAAGATGAGCGACACGAACCGCATCGAAAGACCTTACGATTACGATCTTGCGCCCTATCTCGCCGCCGGCCGCAGGGCCCGCGCGGAAGCGTTCCGCGAAATCGCCCGCCTCGCCGCCCGTGAGGTCCGCAACCTCTTCGTCCGGGAGGAGAAGACCTCCCGCCCGAAGGTCGTCGCCGCCGAGTGACGCCTCGCGCCCGGCCTTTCCCTCTCCCTGTAGGCCGGGCGCTTCCCCTTCCGGGCCGCGCGCCCCTGACCAGCCTCAGATCGATCGCGCCGCCTCGACGAGCCGTCGACCGGCCTCTCCGAGCGCCGCAGGCTCGAACCCCGAAAACCCGAGAATGAAGCCCTCCGGGCCGCCGGCGCCGAGCCGCGCCTCGGAGAGGAGCAGCGCATCCACATCGGCGCGGCGGCGAATCTCCGGCGCGGCTTCGGGCGGCAGGTCCGGCCCAAGCCGGGCGATGAGGTGGAGCCCCTGCTGCGGTGCGTCCACGCTCAGCAGCCGCGGCGACGCGGCGGAGAGGCTGGCGACCAGCGCGTCCCGTGCGGCGGCGTAGCGCACGCGCATCCGGCGCGCATGGGCGGCGAGGCCGCCATCCTCCATCAGGTCCGCCACCGCCGCCTGCATGAAGGCGGGCGGGAACCGATCCAGGCTCGCCCGCGCCTCGGCCACCGGCGCCACCGCCTCCGGCGGCAGGGCCATGTAGCCGATCCGAAGCCCCGGAAAGAGCGTCTTGGCGAAGGTTCCGAGATAGATCACCCGCTCCCCCGCGATCCCGGCCAGCGCGGTCAGCGGCGGGCCCGAATAGCGGTATTCGCTGTCGTAGTCGTCTTCGAAGACCCAGGCGCCCGCCTCCCGCGCGAAATCGAGGAGTCGCACCCGCCGCGCCATGCTCATCTGCGCGCCGGTCGGGAACTGGTGCGAAGGCGTGACATAGACCGCACGCGCCCGCGGCTCCGCCGCGAGGCCGGCCTCGACGTCGATCCCTTCCGAATCGACGGGCACGGGAACGAGCCGCGCGCCGCCGGCGATGAGTGTCGACTTCGAGGCCCCATAGCCCGGCTCCTCCATCCAGACCGGGTCGCCCGGCGAGAGCAGCGCGTCCACGCACAGCCGCAGGCCGTGCTGCGTGCCGCTGACGATCATCACGCAGTCCGGGTCGCACCGAAGCCCGCGGTTCACGGCGAGAAACTCGGCGATCCGGGCGCGGAGCCGCGCGTCGCCGCGCGGGTCGCCATAGCCGAGCGCCTCCGCCGTGGCCCCGGCGATCCGCCGCCGCGCCGCCGCGCCAAGCCGGGCGAGAAGCGCCGGCTCCACATGGGTGACACCGAGCGCACAGGGTCGCCGCACCACCGATTTCGGGGCGAAGTCGGGCTTTGTCGGGGCGCCGGGGGGCGGCGGCAGCGCGGCGGCGACATAAGTGCCGGCGCCGCGACGCGCCTCGATCAGCCCGTCGCCGATCAGGTGCTCGAAGGCGGCGACGACCGCGTTCCGCCCGACGCCAAGTTCCTCCGCCAGCGCGCGGCTCGAAGGCAGGCGCAGGCCGGGCCGAAGCCGCCCGCCAGTGATCGCGTCGCGGAGCCCGGCGCGAACCCGCAGCGCCTGGTTCGGGATCGTCGGGTCGAGCCGGATCGGCAGACCTGCGCCCGCGAGGGGAGTGGTTGGCGAAATCGGCATGGAATTGGCCCTTTTCGGAACCAATTGCCCCGTGCGACCTCGTCGGCGCAAGCGAGAAGGAGCCCGCCATGACGAAGCACGCCTATCCGATCGACGCGGTGAACCGCGTGAAGCGCCGCCACGACCGGGGCTTCTATGACCATGAGACGGTCCATGCTCTGCTCGACGCCGCGGCGCTCGCCCATGTCGCATATGTCATCGAAGGGCGGCCGTTCTGCACCCCGACTCTCTTCTGGCGCGAGGGCTCGACGCTCTTCTGGCATGGCAGCAGCGCCAGCCGGATGCTGCGGAACCTCTCCAAGGGCGAGCTGGCCTGCCTCACCGTCACGCATTTCGACAGCCTCGTCATGGCGCGCTGCGGCTTCAACCACTCGGCGGATTACCGCTCCGTCATGGCCTTTGGCGAGGCGCGCCTCGTGGCGGACCCGGAGGAGAAGCGCCGCGCGCTGGTGATGATGGTGGACCGGTTCTTCCCTGGACGCACCGCCGGGCTCCGCGCCACTACGGCGAAGGAAATCAAGGCGACGGCGGTGATCTCGATGGAGATCGAGCGCGCCTCGGCGAAGATTCGCGCGAAAGGCGTCGGCGACTACGAGGAAGACTACGCGCTGCCGATCTACGCAGAGCGGCTGCCGGTCCGCACCGTGATCGGCGCGCCGGAGCCCTGCCCGCGGCTGTTGGAAGGCGTCGCCCGCCCGGCGGACCTTTCCGCCTATCGCGAGGGCCGCCTTCTGGAAGACGCGATCCGCTCCGCCTATGCGGAGGCCTACGCGGAGCGATGACGCCGGCCCGCCAAAAACGGAAACGGACGGCGGAAGGCGCGCCGCCCGTCAAAGCCTCGAAGAACGAGTCGCGTCAGGCCAGATACTGGCCGCCATTCGCCGTCAGCGTGGAGCCGGTGATGAAGCCGGCCTCGTCGGAGGCGAGGAAGGCGACGCAGCGCGCGATCTCTTCCGGCTCGCCCAAACGGCCGACCGGGATGCCGGCGATGATCGACTCGCGCACCTTCTCCGGCACCGCCATCACCATGTCGGTGGCGATGTAGCCCGGGCAGATCACGTTGACGGTGATGCCCTTGGCGGCGCCTTCCTGCGCCAGCGCCTTGGTGAAGCCAATGTCGCCGGCCTTGGCGGCGGAGTAGTTCGCCTGGCCCATCTGCCCCTTCTGGCCGTTGATCGACGAGATCGAGATGACGCGGCCGAAGCCCCGGTCCCGCATCCCGTTCCAGACCTGATGGGTCATGTTGAAGAGGCCGTTGAGGTTGGTGCCGATCACCGCGTTCCAGTGATCCGGCGTCATCCGGTGGAACATCGTGTCCCGCGTGATGCCGGCGTTGTTGACCAGCACCTCGACCGGGCCGAGCGCGGCCTCGACGGCGGCGACGCCGGCCTTGCACGCCTCGTAATCGGCCACAGACCATTTGAAGGTCTGGATGCCTGTCTCCTTGGTGAAGGCGGCGGCCGCCTCGTCGTTGCCGGCGTAGTTGGCGGCGACCGTGTAGCCTTCCGCCTTAAGCTTGATCGAGATCGCCGCGCCGATGCCGCGCGTGCCGCCCGTGACCAGAGCCACCCGTCCCATATCTTCCTCCGAGTTATATCGTTAGCCGACGCAACCTTGTCGCGTAACTTTCTTGCTCTCGCAAGCGCCGCGCCGAAGCGCGGCGCAAGTTTCACGAAAGGATCAGACGCGCTCCACGCACATCGCGACGCCCATCCCGCCGCCGATGCAGAGCGTGGCGAGGCCCTTTTTCGCCCCGCGGCGCTGCATCTCGAAGAGGAGCGTGTTGAGGATGCGGCAGCCCGAGGCGCCAATCGGGTGGCCGATGGCGATGGCGCCGCCGTTCACGTTCACGATCGACGGGTCCCAGCCCATGTCCTTGTTCACCGCGCAGGCCTGCGCCGCGAAGGCCTCGTTGGCCTCCACGAGGTCGAGATCCTCGGCCTTCCAGCCCGCCTTCTCCAACGCCTTGCGGGAGGCGAAGATCGGGCCCGCGCCCATGATCGACGGGTCGAGGCCGACCGTGGCGTAGGAGACGATCCGAGCGAGCGGCTCGATCCCCCGCTTCTCGGCCGCCGCGGCGGTCATCAGAACCGTCGCCGCCGCGCCGTCGTTGAGGCCGGAGGCGTTCGCCGCCGTCACCGTGCCGTCCTTCGTGAAGGCCGGACGGAGCTTCTGCATCGCCTCGATGGTTGCGCCGTGGCGGATGTATTCGTCGCTGTCGACCACGATGTCGCCCTTGCGGGTCTTGATCGTGACCGGGGTGATCTCGTCCTTGAACTTGCCGGCCTTCTGCGCCGCCTCGGCCTTGTTCTGCGAGGCGACGGCGAAGGCGTCCTGCGCGTCGCGGCTGATCTGCCACTTCTCGGCGACGTTCTCGGCGGTCTGACCCATGTGGTAGCCGTTGAAGGCGTCCCAGAGACCGTCCTTGATCATCGTGTCGACGAACTTCACGTCGCCCATCTTGGTGCCCGCGCGCATATGGGCTGCATGCGGCGAAAGGCTCATGCTCTCCTGCCCGCCGGCGACGACGATGTCCGCGTCGCCGAGCGCGACATGCTGCGCGCCGATCGCCACGGCGCGAAGGCCGGAGCCGCAGACCTGGTTGATCGACCAGGCCGCGCTCTCGATCGGCAGGCCGGCGCGGATATGCGCCTGGCGAGCCGGATTCTGGCCCTGGCCGGCGGTCAGCACCTGGCCGAGAATGGTTTCGGACACCTCCGCCGCCGCGACGCCGGCGCGCTCCAGCGCGGCCTTGATCGCGACCGCGCCGAGCGCATGGGCCGGCGTGTCGGCGAAGGACCCGTTGAACGATCCGACCGGCGTGCGCGCGGCCGAGGCGATGACGACATTGGTCATGGGCTTCCCCTTGTCTGGCGTTCTTTGCGCGGCGGCGCGGGCCGGTCGCCGCGTCCTTCGTTCCATTGTGCGTTGCAGCACATATCCTAGCGTCAACCGGAAGGGAAGCGACGCGCCGCCTTCCGCGCCCGCGCCCGGCGCGCCCCCGCGCCGCCTCGCGGCGTCTCCGGGGTCGGCCGATAGGGCCGCTCTCGGGCTTGCGCCTTGATATGGCTCAAATCAAGGGCTTTGTCGCGCCGTCGCCTCAGGCCGGCGCGGAGAGGAACTCGGCCAGCGGCCGCCGCAGCCGGCGCTCCGAGACATGGCCGACGATCATGCCGATATGGCCGGAATCCGGCCGGAGGAGCCGCGCGCCACGAAGCTTCCGGGCCAGCGGCTCGGCGGCGCCCGGCGGCGTGATTCGATCCGCCGTCGCCGCGGCGACGAGCGCAGGCGCGTCTATCGAGGCCGGGTCCACCGGGGCGCCGGCGACGCGCCAGAGCCCGCGCGCAGGCAGGTTGTCGAGATGCCAGTCGATCAGCGCCTCCCGCGCCGCCGGGCCGGCGAGTGGCGGTCCGGCGTTCAGCCAGTCCTCGATCAGGACGAAGCGGCGCGCCTCCGCGCTCTCCGGGTCTAGCGCCGCGAATCGGCGGAATTTCCGCGCCGCGAGGCCGGGATCGAGCTGCGCGAAAACGGCCTGGAGCGCGGCGACCGGAACGGCGCCGAAGGCGTCCGCCACGGCGGCGATGGTTTCCGCGAGCTTCTCCCGATCCCCGGCGATGCCGAGGGAGGCTAGCGCGCTCCGCATCGGCACCATCGCGGCGAAGTCCCAGGGCGCGCCGATCAGCGCGAGCCGCGCCACCCGGCCCGGCCGCCGCGCCGCCGCCGCCACCGCGAGCGCGCCGCCCATGCAATAGCCAAGCAGGGAAAGGCGCTTGCCCGTCGCCGCCTCCGCCGCGTCGAAGGCCGGCAGGAGGCGGCGCTCGACATAATCGGACAGGCCGAAGCGCTGCTCCTCCGCGCCGGGGTCGCCCCAGTCCAGCAGCATCGGGCGCATCCCGCGCGCCGAAAGGAACCGCATCAGCGAGACATCCTCGTCGAGATCGAGGATGTGGTGCCGGTTGATGAGCGAGGGCGCGACGAGGAGCGGCCGCCCCTCCGCCGGCCCGAAATCCAGAAGCCGGGCGGAACCGAGGCTCCAGATCGCCGGCGGGTCGCGCAGCGTGCGGGCGAACGCGCTCTCCTGCCACCGCCGAAGACCCCGCAGCATGGCGGCGAGCCGCTCCGCGCCCTCGATTCGGAGGGCCAGCGCCATCTCCACCGGCGGCGCCGCCGCAACCTCCGCCGCCACGGCGCGCGCGGCCGCGTCGGGCGGCGCGGCCCAGGGAAAGCGCGGCAGATCGGCGATCGGCGCCAGCCGCGCTCCGCTCTCGAAGATCTCTGCGGCGGAGAGGAGATGCATTACGAGCGGCGCCGGAAGGCCGCGCCGGTCCGGCGGGCCGACGATCCCGCCCGCGCCATCAGCGCTCACGTGACGGCGCCTGTCACGCGGCCGGCCGCGCTTCTTCGGCAACCGCCAGCGGGCCGCGCCGCGCGTGCTCCGACACCTGGCGCTCCCATAGGTCGAGAAAGGCCGCTGCGCGCGCCCCGAGCGGGCCCGCGGCGCCGGAGCCGTCCGCGCCGTTCCGATCCGTCTCGTCCATGGCGGGCCAGATTAGCGCCGCCGGCGGCCCCCGTCCACGCGAGGGCCTGCCGCGGCGCCGAAGTTTCCTGTTGCGGCGCCGCGCGCGGGGGCTATGTTTTAGAGGAACATCCGAAAGGGGAGCGCTCCATGGCGGCGGCGAAGGACGCAGCGGTTGCGGAAGAGGGCGCGGCCGAGCCGGTCGTCATCAAGAAGTACGCGAACCGGCGGCTCTACAATACCGCGCGCTCGAGCTACGTGACCCTCGACCATCTGGCGACGATGGTGCGCGAAGGCCAGGATTTCGTGGTGAAGGACGCCAAGACGGGCGAGGACATCACCCGCTCCGTCCTGACGCAGATTATATTCGAGGAGGAAGGCAAGGGCGCCTCGATGCTGCCCACCAACTTCCTTCGGCAGATCATCAGCCTCTATGGCGACTCGCTGCAGACCGTGGTGCCTGGCTATCTCGACGCCTCGATGGAGGCCTTCGCGCGCAATCAGGAGCAGATGCGGGAGAACGTCTCGCGCCTCTTCGGCGCCAATCCGGCGATGGAGAACCTCGAAGCGATGACGCGTCGCAACATGGAGCTTTTCAGCCAGGCGATGCGGATGTTCTCGCCGTTCGGCGCGGCGGATCGGGCGGCGCGGCGGACCGAGCGGGACGGCGGCGTCGCCAATGACGAACTCGGCGCGCTGAAAGCCCAGCTTGCCCAGATGCAGAACCAGCTCGACAAGCTTTCCCGCAAGCCCTGACGGCCGGATGCGCGGGGGCGGGCGCTCCGAAAGCCGTTCTGTCGCGACTGGCCCGAAACTCCGGGCCGACCGGAACGCCGACGCCACTCCATCGGCGGATCCGGCGCCGCAGCGACTCAGCCGACCCGACCTTCCTCCAGTTCGTTCTCGCCGGACCAGACCAGCTGCGGCCGCCCGAAGTGGAAGCCCTGGAACCCGTCGACGCCGAGGTCGCGCAGCGTCCGCGCTTCCGCCGCCGTCTCGACGAATTCCGCCACCACCATCATGTCGAACTGTCGCGCGATGGCGACGAGGGCGGAGACCAGCATCCGGTTGTCGGCCGAGGAGTCGACGCCGCGGATGAAGCCGCCGTCGATCTTCACCATGTCGAAGCGGAAATCCCGGAGATGGCGGAACGAGGTGCGCCCCGCGCCGAAATCGTCGAGCGCCAGAGCGGCGCCCGCGGCGCGCACCAGGGCGAAGAGCCCCGCGGCGGAACCGGCGCGGGCGATCGCGGCTTCTTCCGTCACCTCGACGATGAGGCGCCGGGCGCAGTCCGGCCTCTGGGTCGCCAGTTCGCTGAAGACTTCCGGCCAGCGCCGGCGCGTGATCGAGGCGCCGGAAAGGTTGACGGAGACGCGGCCCATCGGCTCTTCGGCCAACGCCTCGAAGGCGAGACGCAGCGCCGCGATGTCGGCCTCTTCGCTCATGCCGAGCCGCTCCAGCTCCGGCATGAAGGCGCCGGCCGGCACCAGCGCGCCGTCCGGCCCATGGACGCGGATCAGCGCCTCCTTGAAGAGCAGGCGGCCCTCGCCATCCGCTGCGACCACCGGTTGCAGCGCGATGCTGGCGCGGCCGGCGCGGATCGAATCGAGCGCGCGGCGGGCCCGGCCCATCTCCGCGCGGTCGGCCGACGGATCGACGGTGACGACGGCGATCTCGGCGCCGTCCTCGCGGGCCTGATCATGGGCGCCGAGCGCGGCGGCGATCATGGTGTCGGCGAGCCCCGGCCCGGGCGATTGCGTCCAGGCGACGCCGAAGACCGGGTCCGGCGCGGGGCCGGAGGTCGCCTCGGCCATCGCATCCGCCAGGGCGGACGCCGCCTCTTGGGCGGCTTCGGGCGTATCGGCGGGGATCAGGGCCGCGAGTTTGGCGCCCGAAAGCCTCGTCACCAGCGCGCCGGACGGTGCGGCGGCCCGCAGCCGAGCGGCAGCGCTGACGAGCATCCTGTCTCCGGCCTCGTGACCCCAGATGCGGTTCACGGCCGCGAGCGCGCCCGGGCTCGCCACCATCAGCGCGAGAGCGCCTTCGGATCGATTGAGCCGCCGAATCAGCGTCTCACGGCCCGGCAGCCCCCCAACTTCATGTAGCGACACGGGCTCGAACGACGACATCTTGCCTATCCCCACCTCTGCGCCCCCCTCGGCGAATCGGCTCACAACCATGAGGTTATCGTTTTCTTGAAGATCGGAGGTTAACCGATTGGGGAGGATTCAATTTTCTTCAGATGCCTCTCGCCTCTTTCGCGATGTTTTCAGCTTCAAGTACCGGAAAGAGCGAGGAGATTCGCCCCGAAAAAAGTTCGCCCCGCGCGCAAAAGATCACAGGATCGCCTCACAAGCGCCATGATTGGCCGGCTCGCAACATGAGATAGCGCGCGTCGGCGGCGCCGCGACCGCTCATCTCTCGGATCGCCCCTTCGACGGCGGCGCGCCGAAGGTCTCGCTTGACACGATCCACCCGCCGACCAAGCTGCCGGCCCGATCCGCGCGAGGCCCGAAATGCCCACCGAGCCCTCTCCGTTCCGCCGCCTGCATATCCCCGGCCAGCCCTTCGTGATCCCCAATCCGTGGGATGTCGGCTCCGCCAAGCTGCTCGAAGCGGCCGGCTTCAAGGCCCTGGCGACCACGAGCTCCGGTTTCGCCTGGACGCTCGGCCGGAAGGACGGCGAGGCGAGCTTCGACGAGAAGATCGCCCATTGCGCCGCGCTCGTCGCCGCCACCGCGCTTCCCGTTTCCGCCGATCTCGAAATGGGCGCGGGCGACAGCCCGGAAAGCGCCGCCGAGACGGTCCGTCGCGCCGCCGCCGTCGGCCTCGCCGGCTGCTCGCTGGAGGACTTCACCGGTGACGAGGCCGACCCGATCTACGATTTCGCACTCACCGCCGAGCGCGTCGCGGCCGCGGTCGAGGCGGCGCGGGCGCTCGACCGGGATTTCGTCGTCACCGCCCGCGCCGAGAATTACCTGCACGGCCGGCCGGACCTCGACGACACGCTCCGCCGGCTGGAGACCTTCGCGAAGATCGGCGCTGACGTGATCTACGCCCCGTTCCTGCCTGATCTCGACGCGCTCCGCGCCGCATGCGGCCTCGGCAAGCCGGTGAACGCGCTGGTG
>CALFYQ010000277.1 GCA_937952085.1 uncultured Paracoccaceae bacterium
CTCGCGGCGAGCACGGCTTCGTCGCGGGTCTCGGCCTCGCCTACGAGATCGAGGAGCGGGTGGGCGTCAGCGCCGGATACGTCTTCTCGCACCGATCGAACTCCGAGGAGCACGGCTTCGGCGCGAACCTGACGATCCGGTTCTGAGATCGGGCGGCGGCCGTCGCAGGACCGACCCTCCGGATGACACCTGTCGGCGTCGACGCATGGCCGAACTTGCGACCTACGCCGCGAAGCATGGCGAACGCTTCCGGCGCGTCGAGGCGGTGGCGGAGATCGACGGCGGCGTGAAGCTTCTCGACCTGACGGAGCCGAAAGTGCGGCAGGCGATTTCAACGGCGGCGTCGGCCGAGGCGCTCTATCGGACCACGCACGCGGCGACCTACGGCGGTTGACCGGAGTCGGCTCGAAGGACGCCGGAAAGCGGCCGGCGGAGAACCTTGTGTGGTATTTTTCGTGGTACAATCCAATGGTGCGCTGATTATGTAAATAATAATAGTAGGCTTACGCAGATAGTTCTGCGGACTTCGTCTCCGCCATCACCCTTTCACCTGCGCCGCGGCGCCCGGCGGATTGAAAAGACGGGTGTTTCCCGCATCCATGCCGGTCCGCGCCGCGTGACGCCGACGGCGCGGGACGGAACGCCGCGTCTTCGGCGGCCGCCCGGAAGGGATTTCGCCTTCTGCATGAGGCTGGGCGCGCAATCTCAGGTAAATGATTGGAAATGTTGGCGCGACCGACGCGCGCTGATGCGCGGGCCGCCCCTCGCCGGCGCTGGCGCTGGCCGCACGGGTTCGCGCATGGCTTGTGCGACGCGGCGCCGAACGCCGGACCGCGGCTCAGCCTCGTCGCGCCGGCGCGGGAAAGACCCGGCCATCGAAGAGCTTTCGCGCCGTCCGTAGCGTGCCGGCGGAGCGGATCGCGCCATCGGCCGCAACGTCGAGGAGGACCTCGGCCGCGCCGGTCGGATGTTCGATGAGGAAGCGGCCGTCGGCCGGGAGGCGGGCCAGCGCGGCGGCGGGGCCGCGCGGGCGGAGGCAGGCGGCCGCCACGGTGACGGCGGCCAGCACGCCGATGGAGGCGTGGACGCGGTGCGGGATGAAGCAGCGCGTGGAGATCGCGCCGCCCGCCCCCGGCGCGGCGACGAGCGCCATCTTCGGCACGGATTTCTCCGCCACGTCGCCGAGATTCATCATCGGGCCGGCCTTCAGGCGGATCGCCTCGAGCCGCGCCTTGAGCGCCGCGTTCGCCTCCAGCACCTCCCGGCCTTCGGTTCCGTCGCAGCCGAGATCGGCGGCGCGCATCACGACGCAGGGCATGCCGTTGTCGATCAGCGTCGCCTCGACGCCGTCGATCACGTCGAAATCCCGGCCCGTCGGCAGGAGCGCGCCGGTCATCGAACCGGCGATGTTCTCGAACATGAGCGGCACGGCCGCCGCTTTTCCCGGCACGCCGTCGATGGCGGTCTCGCCGGCATAGCTCACCGCGCCGCCGGGCGTGGCGACCTTAGCGGTGGCGACCTCGCCGGTGTTGAGCATGTGGATCCGCACCGGGGTCATGTCCCCCGCCGGGGCGACGAGGCCGCGCTCGATCGCGGCCGGGCCGACGCCCGCGAGGATGTTGCCGCAGGGCTGCGCGTCGGTGACGACCGGCCGGTCGACGAAGACCTGGAGGAAGAGATAGTCGACATCGGCGCCCGGCCGGTTCGACGGCGAGAGGATCGCGACCTTCGAGGTGAGCGGGTCTGCGCCGCCGAGGCCGTCGATCTGGCGCGGATCGGGCGAGCCCATGATGCGAAGGAGGAGCGCGTCCCGCGCGGCCGGGTCTTCCGGCAGGTCCGACTTCAGGAAATAGGCGCCCTTCGAGGTGCCGCCGCGCATCCAGAGGCAGGGGACGCCGTCCCGCTCCGGGTCAGACATGGCCGCGGCCCGTTGCGGCGGCCGTCCGTTCGCGTGGGAGGGGCCTGGGGCGCATGGCTCAGCCTTTCTTCACCGGCGGGGTGCCGTGGGTGTGGAAGGTCTCGATCGTCCGGAGGCCCCAGGCCTGGCCCTTCTTCCGGTCCTGCTCGGTCCAGCAGACCGGTTTCCAGTCCGGCGCGAGGATCAGCCGCGCGCCGGCGTTGGCGAGCTCCACCCGGTTGCCCGCCGGCTCCCAGACATAGAGGAAGAAGGTGCCCTGGATCGCGTGCTTGTGCGGCCCGGTTTCGATGTGGACGCCGTTCTGCAGAAAGATGTCGGCGGCGCGGAGGATGTCCTCCCTCTGGTCGGCGGCGTAGGTGACGTGGTGGAGCCGGCCTATGCCGCCGCCATGTTCCTCGGTGCAGGCGAGGTCGTAGGTCTTGTTGTTGACGGTGAACCAGCAGCCGCCGATCCGGCCGTTGTCGAGCTGGATGTATTCGGTGACGCGGGCGCCGAGGCAGGCCTCCATGAAGCGCCGGAACTCGGCCACGTCGTCCGCCAGAAGGTTGAGATGGTCAAGCCGGCGCGGCGCGGCGCCCGTGTAGGCCGAAGCCGTGTTCTTCAGCGCAGGGCGCTCGGCGCCCTCCGGCTCATGCCAGCGCGTCTCGTAGTAGATCTCGAAGACATGGCCGAACGGGTCTTCGAAGCGGAAGGCGCGGCCATGGCCGAGATCGCCCTCGACCCAGCCGATCACCTTGTACCCCGAGGCTTCGATCGCCTTCACCCGGCGCTCCAGAGCCTCCGGCGAGGCGGCGCGGTAGCCGATATGGCCGACGCCGGTCCGCTCTGCGCGGGTGAGCTTCAGCGAGTGGAACTCGTAATCGTCCCAGGCGCGGAGCCAGGCCGAGCCGCCCTCCTCGGCCGAGAGCTTCAGGCCGTAGACGCGGGTGAAGAAATCGAGGCTTTCCTCGTAGCGGTCGGTCAGCATCTCGACATGGCCGAGATGGGCGAGATCGAAGCTCGGGTTGGTCGGGGCGCTCATCCGCTTCGCCTCAGAGCTCGTCGACGGTGCGCGGGAAGAGGGACTGGAACCCCTCGGCGTATTTCGCCGCCCGGCCGCCGGACTGGCCGCCGGAATTCCGCTGGAAATGGTTGGCGCGGTTTTCGGCGACGCGGGTGTAATAGTCCCAGAGATGCTCCTGCCCTTCCATGCACTCGATGGCGGCGCGCTTTTTCGCCCAGACTGGGGTGATGTCGAGGAAGGTGTCGGGCTTCCAGCCCATCTGTTCGGTCTGGTGCGGCTCGAAGAGATAGAGCTGCGGCGCGCCGAGCACCTTTTCGCCGGGGTTGTGGCCCCAGGCCTGCGCGATCATCCGGCATTCGAGGGCCACCGCGGTCGTGTTCATGTGGTCGGTGTTGTAGGGGTCGTATTGCGAATGGGAGAGCATGAAGGCGGGCTGCACCTTGCGGATCACGTCGACGATCCGGTCCTTCGCCTCGCGCGTGAATTCGAGCGGATAGTCGCCGAGATCGTGGCAAACGAGATCGTGGACGCCGAGCGCGGTGGCGGCCTTCTCCGCCTCGGCGCGGCGCGCGGCCTTCACCTTCTCCAGCGTCATACCGGGCTGCTTCCAGAGCTTCGCGCTCTCGCCGCGCTCGCCGAAGGAGAGGCAGAGGACGGTGACGTCGTAGCCCTTTTCCGCATGGAGGGCGATCGCGCCGCCGCAGCGCCAGACGAAATCGGCGGCATGGGCGGAGATCACGAGGGCGGTCTTCTTCGCGGACATATTCGGCTCCCGGTCCTGTCCGGGCCGGGATGGCGCCGGCGCGCGCCGCCGGCAATTCGAAAGCACGCGCGGCGGCATAAGTTCTGGCTATAGTGGATGGCGAAGGGCGGCGCGTTCCGCCATCTCCTGCGGCGGAGCGGAGGGACGGACATGACGGATGGGGACATGCGGGCGAACCGGCCGGCGCGGGCGGCTTTCATCGGCTTCGGCGAGGCGGCGACGGCCTTCCTTTCGGGCTGGGCGGAGGGGCGCCCGGCCATGGTGCGCGCCTATGACGTGAAGACCGACGCGCCGGAGACGCGCGATGCGATGCGCGCGCGCTACGAGGCGCATGGCGTGGAGGAAGCCGCCGCCCCCGCCGCGGCGCTGGCCGGAGCCGAGGTCGTCTTCTGCCTCGTCACCGCCGATCAGGCGCTTCGCGCAGCGGAGGCGGCCGAGGGGCTGAAGCCCGGCGCGCTCTGGTTCGACTGCAATTCCTGCGCGCCCGGCACGAAGCGGCGGGCGGCGGAGGCGATCTCGGCGGCGGGCGGGCGCTATGTCGACGTGGCGGTGATGGCGCCGGTCCATCCGCGGCGGCACCGGACGCCGCTCCTGATCTCCGGGCCGCATGCCGAGGCGGCGGAGGCGGCGCTCCTTGCGCTCGACATGACGCCGGCCATCGCGGGCGGCGAGGTCGGGCGCGCTTCGGCGATCAAGATGCTGCGCTCGGTGATGATCAAGGGGCTGGAGGCGCTGACGGCGGAATGCTTCCTCGCGGCGCGGCGGGCCGGGGTGGAGGCGGAGGTGATCGCCTCGCTCGAAGCCTCGGACCCGGAGGTCGGCTGGCGCCGGCGCGGCGCCTACAATTTCGAGCGGATGATGGCGCATGGCGCGCGCCGCGCCGCGGAGATGCGCGAGGTGGCGGCGACGGTGGCGGAGCTGGGCCTCGGCGGCGGCATGAGCCGGGCGGCGGCCGAGTGGCAGGACCTTCTGGCCGCGACCGGCGCGGCGCCGGGGGAGGACGACCTGATCGCCCGCGCCGACGCGCTTCTGGCGCGGCTTTGATCCCGCGGAATCTCAGGCACCTGCGGCTTCTCCTCGCGGTGGCGGAGACCGGCTCCCTCACCGCGGCGGCGGAGCGGATGCGCGTCTCGCAGCCGGCGGTGACGCAGGCGATCTCGAAACTCGAACGCGCCGCCGGCGGCGGCCTCTTCGAGCGCAGCCGGCAGGGCTTTTTCGCCACCGAGCGCGGCCGGGTGCTGACCGGGCGGGTGCGCCGCGCCTTCGACCTACTCGACGGGGCGCTCGCCGACATCTCCCCGCGCCTTCGCCTCACCGCGACGGCGGCGCAGCTCGAGGCGCTGGTGGCGGTGCGGGAGACGGAGAATTTCACCCTCGCCGCGCGGCGGCTCAACCTCGCGCAGCCGACGGTCCACCGCGCCGTCTCGCAGCTTGAGCAGGAGGCGGGGCACGCGCTCTTCGAGCGCGCCTCCTTCGGCATGGCGGCCTCGCGCCGGGCGCGCGCGCTGGCGCAGGCGGCGGTTTTGGCCTTCCGCGAGCTCGACCAGGCGGAGGCGGACCTTGCGGAGCTCGACGGCGGCGAGGCGGGGCGGATCGTCATCGGCGCGCTGCCGCTGGCGCGCTCCGTCATCCTGCCGCGGGCGCTGACGGAGTTCCGCCGGCGGCGGCCGCGCCAGCAGGTGCTGGTGATCGACGGGCTCTACGACGAGCTTCTGGGCGGGCTCCGGCGCGGCGATATCGATGTCATCGTCGGCGCCCTCCGCGACCCCGCCCCGATCGGCGATGTGGCGCAGGAGCGGCTCTTCGACGACCGGCTGGCGATCCTCGCCGGGCCGCGCCACCCGCTCGTCGGGCGGCGGGACCTATCCACCGCCGAACTTCGGGCCTGCCGCTGGGTGGCGCCCCGGCGCGGCGCCCCGGCGCGGGCGCAGTTCGACGCCTTCTTCGCCGATCTCGGCGCGCCGGAGAGCGTGATCGAGGCCGGGTCGATCCTCCTGATGCGGGAGATTCTCGACGCCAGCGACCATCTCGGCTGCATCTCGCGCGCGCAGGCGCGGGTCGAGCTGAAGCGCGGGCTGCTGCGGGAGATCGAGATCGGCCACCGCTGGGCCGCTCGGCCGATCGGCCTCGCCAGCCGCCGAAGCTGGGCGCCGACGCGGGCGCAATCCCTCCTGCTCGAACTGATCCGCAACGAGGCGGCGCGGGAGGCGATGTAGCGGGCGCGGCGCCGCCCGGCCGGAACCCGGCAAGGATCGGCGGGGCCGCGCGGCGCGGGTCTAGGGCGCGATGGAGACCGAGATCGCGCCGAGCGGCCCGAAATCCATCCGCACGTCGTCGCCGGGTTCGAGTTCGAGCGGCGTCGCGCAGGTGCCTGTGGTGACGAACTCGCCCGCGAGGAGGCCGAGGCCGAGGGCGGAAAGCTCGTTGGCGCACCAGGCGAGGGCGATGCGCGGGTCCCCGAGCACGTTGGCGCCCCGCCCTTGCCGCGTGTAGCGCCCGGCGACGGCTCCCTCCATCGCGTGCGCGGCGAGGTCGAGCGACCGCCAGTCGAAGGCGACGGCTTCGCCGAGCACGAGTTGCCGGGCGCAGGCGTTGTCGGCGATCAGCGCCGGGCCGCCGACCGTGGCGAAGTCGGCGAAGCGCGAATCCGGAATCTCGATGGCGAGGTGCAGCGAGGCGACCCTGGCCAGCACCTCATCCGGCGAATAGGGCGCGGCGCGGGCCGGCAGCGCCTCGCCGAAGCGGAAGGCGAATTCGGGCTCGGCGACGCGCATCCGGTTCGTCGCGAGCGAGGTTTCGGCGCCGTCCGCCAGGATCGCGCCTTCGAGGAGCCGGCCGGCGAGCGGGCCGTCGACGCCGATATGCTTCTGTCCCGCCACACTGGTGGCGGCGATCTTCCAGCCGACGCGGCCGCGCCCGGTCAGCTCCTGGAACGCGGCCTGCGCGGCGTAGCCCGCCGCCCGGTCCGCCGGCTTCAGCCGGTCGGGGAGCCCGTCGATCACGGTTCCCGCGCGCCAGTTTTCATGGATCAGGCGGGCCGTTTCGGCTGCGATGGTGTCCACTTCGGCGCCCCTGTCCCGGTCGTTTGTCTGGGCAGCCTATGCGCCTCCCGGCGCCGGCGCCATGGGGCGAGAGTGAAGGGCGCGCCGATGGCTGGCTGCGTTGAAGTCCAGTCGCCGGGTGTTGCCCGAGACGGTGATCTAAGGCGCGCCCTCGCCACCCCTCTAGGTCCGGGCGACCAGCCCGGGCCGCGCCCGCCCCTCCCCGCGGGCGGGCGCCCCACGGCCGAAACAAGCGGCTCGGCCCGAGGTCGGAGCGACGAGATAAAGCATCCATGCCGACCGAAGCAGGCATCCGCCCAGGGGCGGTCGCGGCCCTTCGCGCACCACTCAGACGCCGCGATCTCGGTTCCGGCGAACACGAAGGCGGACGCCAGGGGCTCCCGCCTTGCGAACCGGCGGTTTCCGCCCCATCGTCGGGGCGTAGCCGGCGCAGGATGAGGCATGCCGACGGACGCGCAGAACCGACCGCCGACCTATCTGACGACCAGGGAAGTGGCGGAGCTGCTGCGCGTGAAGGAGCGCAAGGTCTACGACCTTGCCGCGGCGGGGGAGATCCCGCACCGGAGGATCACCGGCAAGCTCCTCTTCCCGGCGGCGGAAATCTCCGAATGGATCGAGGGCTCCGGCGAGGCGGTGCGCCCGGCCCGGCCGCCGGTGCTGGCCGGCTCGCACGATCCGCTGCTCGAATGGGCGGCGCGGGAATCCGGCTCCGGCCTCGCGACGCTGTTCGACGGCAGCCTCGACGGGCTCGACTGTTTCGAGGCGGGGAAGGCCTCGCTGGTCGGGCTCCATCTGCCCGAGGCCGGCGGCTGGAACGTCGAGACGGTCTCCGGCCGGGGTTTTCCGGGCAGCGTGCTGATCGCCTGGGCGACGCGAGGGCGGGGGCTGATCGTCTCCGAGGCGCTGCGCGGCCAGGTCGCGAGCATCGCCGACCTCAAGGGGCGGCGCGTGGCGATGCGCCAGCCTGGGGCCGGCGCGGCGGCCTTTCTCGACCTCGTCCTGGCGGAAGCGGGGATGTCGGCGACGGATCTCGTTTCCGCCGGCGGCCTCGCCCGCACCGAGAGCGACGCGGCGGCGGCGGTCGCGGCAGGTGAGGCGGAGGCGGCGGTCGGCATCGAGGCGATGGCGCGGCAGTTCCACCTGCCTTTCGTGCCGCTGATGCCGGAGCGGTTCGACCTCCTCGTCGACCGGCGGGCCTATTTCACCGAGCCGGTGCAGAGGCTTCTCGCCTTCGCCCGTAGCGAAGCGTTCGGCGCGCGCGCGGCGGCGATGGGGGGGTATGACGTTTCCGAGGCGGGCGCGGTGCGCTGGATCGCCGCCTGAGGCGGAGGGGCCCGGCCGGAGCCGGGCCCGCCCGAAAGGCTTCGATCAGCGCGGGGCGTTCGGGAAGAACAACTGCTCGCCGTTGATCTTGTAGCCGGCGATGGCGGCCTGGCCTTCGTCGGAAAGCACCCAGTCTATGAACGCCTGGCCGAGATCGGCCTTCACGTTCGGGTGCTTCGCCGGGTTCACCAGGATGATGCCGTACTGGTTGAAGAGCTTGGGGTCGCCCTCGACGGCGATCACGTAGTCGCCCTTGTTGCCGAAGCTGATCCAGGTGGCGCGGTCGGTCATGATGTAGGCGCCCATCGCGACGCCGGTGTTGAGCGTCGCGCCCATGCCCGAGCCGGTTTCGCGATACCAGCCGCCGGAGGCGGCCTTCACGTCGATCCCGGCCTCCTTCCAGAGCCGAAGCTCCGCCTTGTTGGTGCCGCTGTCGTCGCCGCGGGAGGCGAAGGGGGCGCCGGCGGCGGCGATCTTCGCGAGCGCGGCCGCCACATCCTTCGAGCCGGCGACGCCCGCGGGGTCGGCGGGCGGGCCGACGATGACGAAGTCGTTGTACATGACGTCGGAGCGGCTGACGCCCTCGCCGGCCGCGACGAACGTCTCCTCCGCAGGCTTGGCGTGGACGAAGAGCACGTCTCCGTCACCGTTCTCGGCGTTCTTGATCGCCTGCCCGGTGCCGACCGCGACGACGCGGACCTCGATCCCGGTCTTTTCCCGGAACATCGGCAGGAGATGGTCGAAGAGGCCGGAATTCTGCGTTGAGGTGGTGGACTGGACGATGATGAACGTCTCGTCCGCCATCGCCGCGCCGCCGGCGAGAAGGGTTGCGGCCGCGAGACCGAGGAATCCACGTCGGATCATGTCTGTCTCCCGTTTCGATTATGGTTCGGGGACCGGACCGTCGCATCGAGATGGAGGCGTCCTTCGACCCAGGCGCGGGCGGCGACGCTCCGCGGCGCGGAGAGGACCCGGCCGGCGTCGCCCGTCTCCACGACGCGGCCGCGGTCGACGAAGACGAGGTCATCGCCGAGGCGGCGGGCCTGGCCGAGATCGTGGGTGACGAGGACGATGGTCACGCCGTCGCGGTGCGCGGCGTCGATCAGCGCCTCGATGGCGGCGGTGGAAGCCGGATCGAGGCTGGCGGTCGGCTCGTCGAGGAAGAGAAGCTCGGGCCCGGCGACGAGGGCCCGCGCCACGGCGAGGCGCTGCTGCTCGCCGATGGAGAGGACCCGCGCGGGCTGCCGCGACAGCTCCTCCAGCCGCGCCATGGCGAGCGCCTTCGAGGCGCGGGCCGTCCGCTCCCGCCCGCCGACGCCGCGGACGGCGAGCGCGAAGGTGAGGTTGCCGAAGGCGGAGCGGCGGAGCATCACCGGCCGCTGAAACACCATGGCCTGCGCCCGGCGGCCGGCGCCGTCGAGCGGGCGGCCGCGCCAGCGGACCTCCCCCGCATCCGGCCGGATCAGCCCGTGGAGGAGGCGGAGGAGGAGGCTTTTCCCTGCCCCGTTCGGGCCCATGACGACGGTGCGCCGGTTCGGCCGGATGGCGAGATCGAGCCCATCTATCAGCCGCTTGCCCTCGGCCGAGTAGGCGAGGCTGCACGCGGAGAGGATCGGCGCCTCGCCCGCCCAGTCCACCAGGAAATCCGAGACCGCCTCACGCATAGGCGGACCGCACGGCGGCGGCGCGGAGCGCCATCACTGCCGCGTTGACGACGAGGGCGATGGCGAGGAGCACCGCGCCGAGCGCGAGGGCAAGCTCGAGATTGCCCTTCGAGGTCTCCAGCGCGATGGCCGTCGTCATCACCCGCGTGACGTGGTTGATGTTGCCGCCGACGATGATGACGGCGCCGACCTCCGCCACCGCCCGGCCGAACCCGGCGAGCGCGACGGTCAGAAGGCTGAAGCGCGCGTCCCAGAGGAGCGCGAGGACGCGCTCCATCGGGCCGACGCCGAGCGAGGCGAACTGCTCGGCGTATTCGCGGTGAAGGTCCTCCACCACCTGCCGGGTCAGCGCGGCGACGATGGGCGTGACGATGATCGTCTGCGCCACGATCATCGCCTTCGGCGTGTAGAGCCAGCCGAGAACGCCGAACGGGCCCGAGGCCGAAAAAGCGAGATAGACGATCAGCCCGACGACGACCGGCGGCAGGCCCATCAGCGCGTTGAGCGCCACGGTCGCCGCCGCGCGGCCGGGAAAGCGGAACGCGCCGACCGCGGCGCCGATGGGCAACCCGATCAGGCAGGAAAGGACGACCGCGCTCAGGGTGACGCGGAGCGAGAGGCCGATGATCTCCAGAAGGTCGGCGTCGCCCGCAAGGATCAGGGAGAGAGCGTCCGCGAGGGCCGCCCCGAAACCGTCCATTTCTGACTTCCTCCCCGTCTTTCGGGAAAGAATACTGAAGAAGGCGCAAGAATCCACAGGACTCTGCCGGGCGAAACTCCGCGCGTCGCGGCGCTCAGTTCGCGCTGCGGGCGGTTTCGCGGCGGAGGAAGTCGATCAGTTCCGCCCGGTCATCCGGCGAAGCGATTCGTTGCATCGGCATCTTGCTGCCGGGGGTGACGTGTTCCGGCCCGAGATCGAACAGCCGGTCGATGGTCGCGTCGCCCCAGACGATGTCGCTGCCCTTCAGCGCGTCGGAATAGGCGTAGCCCGGCAGGCTGCCGGCGCGGCGGCCGAAAAGGCCGTGGAGCGGCGGCCCGGCGCGGCGTTTCCCGTCCGCGCCAAGCTCATGGCAGACGGAGCATTTCCGCATGAACTGCCGCTCGCCGTTGGAGACGCGGGCGGGATCGACCTGAAAGCTGCGTGGGCCGGCGGCGAAGCGCGGCCGCGCCTCCGCCGCGCCGATCGGGAAGCGGCGGGCCTCGTCGGCGATGCCGCCGGCGATCACCGCCGATCTGTCCGCCGTGAAGTCGAGCGCCCAGATCGGGCCGCGGAGGGCGGCGCGGAAATCCCGCTCGATGGCCCAGCCCTCCGTCTCGACCACCATGATGTAACCTTCGCCGTCGCCGATCGCGACGAGCGCGCCGTCGCGGGTTCGGGCGAGGGCGAGGATCGGGCGGCGCTCCAGCGTCAGATCCGCCAGTTCGGCGCCGGAGCCAAGGTCGAGCGCCCGCGTGCCGCCATCCACCGCGCCATAGGCGAGCCAGCCGCGCGCCTCGTCGATCAGGAGCTTGTTCACGCCGAAGCCGTGCCGGGCGAGCGTGCGGAGCGGCGCGCCGGCGGCTGCGTCCCATTCGAGGATCACGCCGTCCTGCCCGGCGGAATAGAGCCGCCGCCCGCCCTCGGCCCAGACGAGATCGTTGACGCCGCTGGCATGGCCTCGGAGCTCGCCGCGCGGGGCGCCGGTGGAAAGGCTCCAGAGGCGGACCGAACCGTCCCACGAGGCGGAGGCGAGCGTTTCGCCGTCCGGCGCGACGCGGGCGGCCGTGACCTTGCCGCGATGGCCCTCGAACCGGCGGAGCGGCGCGCCGGCGGCGAGATCCCAGAGGATCACGGCGAAGTCGTCGCCGGCGGAGAGCGCCCGGTCGTTCCCGAGGAATTCGACGAAGTTCACCGCGGCGTCGTGGCCTTCGAGCCAGCGCGGCGGGCTTTCGTCGCCGAGCGTCCAGAGGCCGACGGAATAGTCGAAGCTGCCGGTCAGCGCCCGCGCGCCGTCGGGCGAGACGGCGATGTCCATGATCGGGCCGCCATGGCCGGAGAGCGCCATGCGCGGCTCCGCCCCGGCCGCCGACGCGGCGAGGGCGAGGGCGAGCGCCAGGCCGGCCCGCGCCACGGGCTCACTCGGCGGGCGTGGCGTCGCCGCCCTTTGCGGCCTCCCGCCTCATCACCTTCTCGACCCAGAGGCTGTGATGCTCCTTCGCCCAGTTGAGATCGACTTTGCCGGAGCCCATCGCCTCGAAGGCTCCCTCCATGCCGAGCGTGCCGATGTAGATATGGGCGAGGATGATCACCATCAGCGCGAAGGCGACCATCGAGTGCCAGAGCTGGGCGAACTGCATCTCCTCCTGCGGTGCGAGCTGTTCGGGCAGCGGCGCAAGCCCCACGAGTTCCGGCGCGCCGAGATCGTTCAGCACGCCGAACGTGTGCGCGA
>CALFYQ010000278.1 GCA_937952085.1 uncultured Paracoccaceae bacterium
GTTCAAGCTGTGACGACATCAGCGCAAGCGGGGCGATGAACGCACCCAGCATCAGGCGATAGACCTTCTCGTTCTCGGCCATCACGCCGATCAGGCGGTTCCGGAGCGCGAAGTCGTCCTCGGCCACGGCCGCCTCACAAGGGGATGTTGTCGTGCTTCTTCCAGGGGTTGGAGAGCTGCTTCGTCCGCAGCGCCGCGAAGGCCCGCGCCACCCGGCGCCGCGTGGAGCGGGGCATGATCACCTCGTCGATGAAGCCCTTCTCCGCCGCCACGAAGGGATTGGCGAAGCGGGTCTCGTAGTCCTTCACGCGGTGGGCGATCTTCTCGGGGTCGCCAAGCTCGGCGCGGTAGAGGATCTCGACCGCGCCCTTGGCGCCCATCACCGCCACCTCGGCGGTCGGCCAGGCGTAATTCACGTCGCCGCGGAGATGTTTCGAGGACATGACGTCATAAGCGCCGCCATAGGCCTTCCGGGTGATGACGGTGACTTTCGGCACCGTCGCCTCGCCATAGGCGAAGAGGAGCTTGGCGCCGTGCTTGATGACGCCGCCATATTCCTGCCCGGTGCCGGGGAGGAAGCCCGGCACGTCGACGAAGGTGAGGATCGGGATATCGAAGGCGTCGCAGAAGCGCACGAAGCGGGCGGCCTTGCGTGACGAGTCGATGTCGAGGCAGCCAGCCAGCACCATCGGCTGGTTCGCGACGACGCCGACGGTGCGGCCCTCGACCCGCATGAACCCGGTGATGATGTTCCGCGCGAAATCCGCCTGGATCTCGAAGAAATCGCCCTCGTCGGCGACCTTCAGGATCAGTTCCTTCATGTCGTAGGGCGTGTTCGGGTTGGCGGGGATCAGCGTGTCGAGGCTTTCCTCGATCCGCCCCGGCTCGTCGAAGAACGGGCGGACGGGCGGCTTTTCGCGGTTCGAAAGCGGCAGGAAGTCGATCAGCCGGCGGACCTCGGCCAGCGCCTCGACGTCGTTGTCATAGGCGCCGTCGGCGACGGAGGATTTCTTCGTGTGGGTGGAGGCGCCGCCGAGTTCCTCCGCGGTGACGATCTCGTTCGTCACGGTCTTCACCACGTCCGGCCCGGTGACGAACATGTAGGAGCTGTCGCGGACCATGAAGATGAAGTCCGTCATCGCCGGGGAATAGACCGCGCCGCCGGCGCAGGGCCCCATGATGACGCTGATCTGGGGAATGACGCCCGAGGCGAGGACGTTGTTCTGGAAGACGTCGGCGTAGCCGGCGAGGGAGGCGACGCCTTCCTGGATGCGGGCGCCGCCCGAGTCGTTGAGGCCGATCACCGGGGCGCCGTTCCGGAGCGCCATCTCCTGGATCTTGCAGATCTTCTGGGCGTGGGTCTCGGAGAGGGAGCCGCCGAAGACGGTGAAGTCCTGGCTGAAGACGTAGACGAGGCGCCCGTTCACGGTGCCCCAGCCGGTGACGACGCCGTCGCCGGGGATGTGCTCGGCGTCCATGCCGAAATCGACCGCCCGGTGGGAGACGAACATGTCGTATTCCTCGAACGATCCCTCGTCGAGGAGGAGCTCGATCCGCTCGCGCGCCGTGAGCTTGCCCTTGGCGTGCTGAGAGTCGATCCGGCGCTGGCCCCCGCCGAGACGGGCGGCGGCGCGGCGGCGATCAAGCTCTACGAGAACGTCGGTCATGCGAATCCCCCGCTCGTTGCTGTTTCGCTTTTGCGACGTCGGGGCGCGGAAGGGAAGCCGGCGGGCGCGGCGGAGGGGCGGTGGCGGGTGAGACATTCCGCACGTGCGGCCGGGCGCGCGCCCCCCATATCGGCCAGGAGCGATCCTGCTCAGGGAACCAATACGATGGCCAAGGACAAGGCGAAGACCCCGAAGATCGAGGCGCTGGACGAGGCGGCGCTGGACGCCGCGCAGGGCGGGCTCCTGCCCGCGGTGAACGTCGCCTTTGGCGACGGCTCGGTCCGCACGGTGAAAAGCTCGATCACCGACGGCACGTCCAACGCGATCACGGACGGCACGTCGAACACCCTTGTCGGCCGCTGACCCCCAACGGGAGAGACCAAATGCCGGACAGGACGAACGCGAAGCCCGCGCCGCTCGAGGATGCGGCGCTCGACGATGCGCATGGCGGGCTGCTCCTCCCCGCCGTTCTGGCGGCGCGGGAGGCGGCGCGCCGCGCCGCGCCTGCCGCCGGGGCCTCGGCGACGCTGTCGGGCGGAACCTGAGGCGGCGTCGGACCGGGCGCCCGGCGCCGTGCGACAGATGGAAAGGATCGAGATGAACGGAGATTGCGAGTTGAAGGCGGCTCAGGCGCTCGACGACGAGCGGCTGGATGCGACCGCGGGCGGGGCGGCCTCGCTCCTGCCCGCGGTGCAGAAGGCTACGGGCGAGAGCGCAAGCTTCGCCTCGGCGCATCCGGGCGGCGCGAACTTCCTCCTCGCCGACGGCTCGGTCCGCTGACGGCGGGGCCCGCCGATTGACGGCGGGCGCCGGGCGGGGCGAAGTCGGCGGGCACCGAGGGAGGATCCAATGTCCATCGTCGTCACGCTGACGCTGAAGGCGAAGCCGGAGCGCTTCTCCGAGCTCGAAGCCGGGATCGCCGCGGCGCTGCCGGCCACGTCGGCGGCGAAGGGCGCGGAGCTGATCCGCGGCGCCTCCGACCCGGAACGGCACATCGTCACCGTCTTCCAGATCTGGGACAGCCTCGAGAACCGCAACGCCTATATCGACTGGCGGAATTCGCGGGGCGAGATCGACTCGCTCGGCGAATTCCTGCGGGAGCCGCTGGAGTTCCGGGTGCAGAAGCTGATCTTCTGAGGCGCCGGGGCCGGCCCGCCCACCCCACCTCCCCGGCGACGCCCGAGCGGCGCGCGGAGGGGAGCGGACGACCCAGGCCGGGGGGCTGACGATCGAGCGGGTTCAGTTGATGGCGCCGCCCCGCCGACGGCCATTCATCTCGAGGCGGCGGCGGGCGTCCGCACCCGGGATGCGTGGAGCGCGGCGCGTGTGCGGCGCACGCGCCAAGGACGGCGCGGGCGAAAGGGCGCGCCCCCTCCAGTCGAACGAGCCCGAGACTGCGCGATGCGGGCGCCGCCGCCTCACCGAAGGGAAACGTCGCCGGCGCGGCGCCATGGCCGCGGCGTGCGGCGGCCGGAGCCGTCAGCCCTTCATCGCCGCGCAGGCCTTCGCCAGGCGGCGCACGCCCTCGGCCAGCTTTTCCGGCGGGTTCAGCGTGAAGTTGAGGCGGATCGAGCGGCGGTCCTTCCCCGCCGGGTCGAAGACGCGGCCGGGGGAGACGCAGACGCCGTGTTCGAGCCCGGTCTCGAAGAGCCGGTCGGTGTCGAAATCCGGGTCCTTCGCGGTGGCCCAGATGAACATGCCGCCTACCGGGACTTCCCAGTCGAAGAGCCCGGAAAGGTGCTCGGCCATGGCGGCGGCCAGCGCGTTCCGCCGCTCCGAATAGAGCGCGAGGAGGCCGGGGCGGATCTTTTCCGGCAGGCCGGTGCGGAGCGCGTCGAGCGCGATGCGCTGGCAGAGCGGGGAGGTGCACATGTCCGCGCCCTGCTTGGCCATGCCGAAGGCCTCGATCGCCTCGGGCGCCGCGATCATCCAGCCGATCCGGAGGCCCGGCGCGATCTCCTTCGAGAAGGTGCCGAGATAGACGACGGGGCCGCGATAGGGGCCGGGGGCCATCGCGCCGGAAATCGAGAGGAGCCGCGGCAGCGGAGGGCCGTCATAGTAGAGTGCGCCGTAAGGGTCGTCCTCGACCAGCCATGTGCCGGTTTCATGCGCGGCGGCGACGAGGGCCTTCCGCCGCTCCACCGGCACCAGCTTTCCGGTCGGGTTCGAGAAGTTCGGCACGGTGTAGCCGAACCGCGCGCCGTCGAGCGCGGCCACCGGGTCGAAATCGTTCCGGTCGGGGTGGAACGGGCGATAGACCGGGCTCCGCGGCCGCCAGGCGTCGAGCGCGCCGAGATAGGCGGGAGACTGGCAGGCGATGATTCCGCCCGGATCGAGCATGGTCAGGCCGACGAGGCAGAGCCCCTGCATCCCGGCGGTGGTGACGAGTACGTTCTCGCGGGAAAGACGGAGTTCCGGCGTCGAAAAGCGGCGGGCGATCTCGTCGCGGAGTGCAGGAAGGCCGTCCACCGTCCCGTAGGCGAGGGTTTCGGCCGCATGGTCGCGCGCCGCGGCGGCGGCGAGCTCGGCCACTTCCGCGCCGGGATAGGTCGCCGGGTCCGGCAGGCCGCCGGCGAGGTTCACCAGATCGGGGATCGAGCCGGCGGACAGGAACCGCTTGGTGACGTCGTTGGTCTCGGAGAGCCAGGCGGCGAAGGGCGGGCGGCGGGTTTCGACAGGGGCGTCCATAAGGGTTCTCCTCGGGGCCGTGCTCTCACTCTACGAGATGAACGTAAACTCTCCGGTTCTCCTTGCCTTTCTTTTCGATCTTTCCAAGGCGGACCTGCCCGATTTCGCCAGTCCGGGCGACATGGGTGCCGCCGCATGGCTGAAGATCGATCACCCGGTCGCCGGCGGCGATGCGGACGAGGCGCACCCGCCCCTGCCCCATCGGCGGCTTGACCCGCATCGTCTTGACGAGGCCGGGATTGGCCTCGAGCTCGGCGTCGGTGATCCACTCGTCGGTGACGGCGGCGTCCTCGCCGATGAGGGCGTTGAGCGCGGCCTCGATCGCCTCCTTGTCCTCCGGCGCTTCGGGCATGTTGAAGTCGAGCCTTCCGTAGCCCTCGGAAATCTGCCCGCCGGTCACGGGAAGCGGGATGACGACCGAGAGGAGGTGAAGGCAGGTATGGACCCGCATGTGGCTGCGCCGGAGCGCCGTGTCGATCTCCGCCTCCACCGCCGCGCCGGCCGCGGGTGGCGCGGCGCCCTCGGCGGGGATGTGGAGGATCGCGGCGCCCTCGCCCTTCACCGTGGCGGCGATGGGGATTTCCCGCCCCCCGGCGCGGATCACGCCCCGGTCCCCCGGCTGGCCGCCGCCGGTCGGGTAGAAGACGGTGCGGTCGAGCAGGATCGCGCCTTCGGGCGTGACGCCGGCCACCTTCGCCTCGCAGCGGGCGAGATAGGCGTCGGCGCGGAACAGGTCTTCGGTCATCGGGGCCTCCGTTCGGCCCCATCCATCGGCGAGGCGGGGGCCGGGTTCAAGCCTCGGGCGGCGCGTCCTTCGGCCCGCCGGGCGCGGCGCGGAGCCGGTCGAGCGCGGCTTCGAGCGGGCCGAGGCCGCGGAGGTTGAGGTCCCGCTGCGGGAAGGGGATCTCGATCCCCTCCTCGCGGAACCGCTCGGCGACGCGGTGGTTCAGTTCGCTCCGCACCACGAGGATCGAGTTCACGTCCCGCAGCATGACCCGAAGCTCGAAATCCAGCGCGCTGTCGCCGAAACCCATGAAAAGCGCCGCGGGCTGCGGGAACGGCAGGATCAGCGGGTGCGACTCGCCGATCTCGCGGAGGATCTTCTCCACCTTTCGCGTGTCCGTTCCATAGGCGACGCCGACCTTGATGATGAGCCGGCCGACATTGTTGTGGTGGGTGTAGTTGGTGACGGGGCCGGAGATCAGGCTCGAATTCGGCAGCACATATGTCGAGCGGTCGAAGGTCTCGATCTCCGTCGAGCGGACGTTGACCTTCGAGACGTAGCCGTTGACGCCGCCGACATCGATCCAGTCGCCGACCTTCACCGGCCGCTCGATCAGGAGGATGATCCCCGAGACGAAGTTGTTGACGACGCCCTGGAGCCCGAGGCCGATGCCGACCGAAAGCGCGCCGACGACGAGGGCGAGGCTGGAAAGGTCGATGCCGGCGGCGGAGACGCCGATCACCGCGGCGATGGAGACGCCGAGATAGCCAAAGCCGGCCGAGAGCGCCTCGGCGCCGCCGACGGTCATTCCCGTCTTCGGCAGGACGATCTCCCTGAGCCAGGTCTGCGCGGCGCGGACGAGGGCGTAGCCGATCGCGAAGACGGCCGCGAAGATGACGAAATCCACGGGCGAGATCACCACGTCCCCGATCACCAGGCCGGCGGCGAGGCCCCGCCATGCGGCGGCGAGGTCGGCCGGGTCCGCGCCCCAGACGAGGGCGAGGACCGGCGCCGCGGCGCAGGCGAGGAGGAACCCCGCGAGGAGCGGCAGGAGCCGCAGCCGCTCGCCGCCGCCCGGCGGCGCCCCCTCGGCAGCGGCGCGATGCGAGGCGAGGTAGAGGTCCACCGCGCTTTCGACCACGCGGTAGATCAGCCAGAGGAAGACGAGAACGCCGAGCGTCTCGACGAAGGAGAAGTAGAGGAACTGCGCCGCATAGGCGTAGCCGGCGAGGGCGAGGGCCGGCGCGACGCAGGCGATGACGAGGAAGGCGCGGCGGACGACGAGGGAGAACTGCCCCTCGCCCTCCTTCGGCGGCGCCTCGGGCCGCGTCGCCGAGGAAAGCCGCCAGAGCGCGAGCCCGCCGCAGCCGACCGCGAGGAAGACCGAGACGGCGGAGACCTCCGGGTCGGCGGCCGGGGCGGCGGCGACCTTGGCCAGCGCCTCGCCGACCCGGTCGATCAGATAGGCGAGGCCGATGACGAGCGCGGCCCGGTAGCCCCGGAGCGCCTCCGCGTCGGAGAAGCCGACGAGCCGCGTCTCGGCGACGCCGGGCGAGAAGAAGGCGGCGGCGAGCGCGTAGACGACGACGCAGGCCGCGAGCCCGGTTCCGAGCCCCGAGAGGAGCGCCGGGCCGGCGACGCCGCCGATCTCCAGCACCGCGACGCCCGAGGCGGCTGCGACGAGCGCGGCGGAGACGGTGAGGAGCCGCGCCAGCACCGCGCCGAAGCCGACGAGGATGCGCCGCCCGCCGCGCGAAGGGCCGGCGGCGGCGCGCTTCAGCAGCAGGAGGAGGAGGTTCCGGAGCCCGAGCCCGATGGCGAGGGCGATGACGATGGCGGCGGCGGCGACCGGCCCCCGCTCCCGGAGCCGCGCCTGTTCGCTCGGCGTCGAGAGGAAGGCGCCGACCTCCCGCTCCACCCGCCCGGCGACGCGGCCGACGGCGTCGGCCGCGCGCGCCCAGGCGTCCGGCAGCGCCGGGCTCGGCCCGCCGGCGGCGAGCCGCTCGACGAAGCCGCGCCGCGCCACCGCGGCGAGCGCGGAGAGAAGCCCGTCCGCCCGCGCCGCCACCTGGTCGGCGCGGCCCTGGAGCCCGCGGGCGGCCGCGATGCGCTGCTGGAGATCGCCCCGCAGCTTGGCGATGTCGGCCGGCTCCTTCACGCCCTCCTCGGGCGCCGGGCCGAGCGCCAGAAGCTCCTTGTTCAGCCGCTCGATCTCGGCGGCGACGGCGGCGGAGATGCGCTGCGCGCCGTCGCGCTGGGCGGCGAGCGTCTCCCGCGCCTCGGCGACGGCCGCCTCGTCCGGCTCGGCCATGCGCGACAGCGCCTCGGCCTCGTTGGCCGCGCCGTCCCAGTCGGACCAGAGCGGGTCCTTCGCGCTCGCCTCGATCGAGCCGAGCGAATTGAGGAAATCGTCCGGCAGGCTTTGCGCCGCGGCCCCGGGCGCGAAGAGGAGGGGCGCGGCGGCGCAAAGAAGGAGAAGCGCCGCGAGGGCGCCGCGCGCCGTTCGCCTTCCGTCAGGCCTCATCGACCGGCTCGAAGACGGAGGGAAGCTCCATCTTCGGCCGGGTCAGGAAGGCCGGCCCCGGCAGGCCCTTCGAGCCGAGATAGTCGAGGTTGTAGAGCTGCGACTGGTAGCGCGTGCCATAGTCGCAAAGGACGGTCACGATGGTGTGGCCCGGCCCCATCTCCTTCGCCATGCGGATCGCCCCGGCGACGTTGACGCCGGAGGAGCCGCCGACGCAAAGCCCTTCCTCCTCGAGCAGGCGGAAGGCGAGCGGGATCGCCTCGGTATCCGGGATCTGGAAGGGATGGTCCACCTTGAGCCCTTCGAGATTGGCGGTGATGCGGCCCTGCCCGATGCCCTCGGTGATCGAGGAGCCCTCCGCTTTCAGCTCGCCGTACTTGTACCAGTTGTAGAGCGCCGCACCCATCGGGTCGGCGAGGCCGATCTTCACGTCGCGCGTCTTCGAGCGGAGGAATTCCGCCGTGCCCGCCAGCGTCCCGCCGGAGCCGACGGCGCAGATGAACCCGTCCACCTTGCCGGCCGTCTGCTCCCAGATCTCCGGGCCGGTCGTGTCGATATGCGCCTGCCGGTTGGCGACGTTGTCGAACTGGTTGGCCCAGATCGCGCCGTTCGGCTCGGACTTCGCCAGCTCGGCCGCGAGGCGCCCGGAATAGCGGACGAAGTTGTTGGGGTTGCGATAGGGCTTCGCCGGCACCTCGACGAGTTCCGCGCCGGCGAGGCGGATCATGTCCTTCTTCTCGCGGCTCTGCGTCTCGGGGATGACGATGACGGTGCGGAAGCCCATCGCCGCGCCGACGAGGGCGAGGCCGATGCCGGTGTTGCCCGCCGTGCCCTCGACGATCACCCCGCCGGGGCGAAGTTCCCCGGCGTCGACCGCGTGCCTGATGATCGAAAGCGCCGCCCGGTCCTTCACCGACTGGCCCGGATTCATGAACTCGGCCTTGCCGTAGATCTCGCAGCCGGTCTCTTCCGAGGCGCGGCGGAGGCGGATCAGCGGGGTCTTGCCGATCGCGTCCGGCAGGTCTTTGCACAGTCTCATGGTGTGATTATCCGCGGCTGCCGTCATTCGCGTGAAGTATGTGCGCCTCGCCCTCCGGCGCAAGGGCGGGCGGGGATCGGACGCTGCGGCCCTTGTCGGACGGCCCCCGCCGCACCATCCTTTTGGCTCCCGTCAGCCAAGGAGCCGACGATGACGATTTCCCGACGCGCCGTGGTCGCCGGACTGGGCGCGAGCCTCATTCTCCCGGCGCCCGCCTTCGCGGCGGGCGGGCGGCGCGTCTTCGACGTGCTGCGCGGCGGCGATCCGATCGGCACTCAGCTTGTGGACGTGCGCCCCGGGCCGGAGGGCTCCGCCGAAGTGGTGATCGAGGTCGAGCTGAAGGTGAAGATCCTCGGCATCACCGCCTATCGCTACGAGATGGAGAACCGAGAAGTGTGGAAGGGCGGCCGGCTCATCTCGATGAACAGCCGCGTCAACGACGACGGCGACGCCGACCACGCCCGCGCCGAGGCGGCGGGAGAGGTGATCGAGATCGACGGCTCGCTCTTCCGGGGCGCCGTCCCGGCCGACGCGGTGAGCACCACCTACTGGTCCCGCGCCTTCCTCAACCGGAAGGTCTGGATCAACACGCAGACCGGCGTGCCGATCGAGGTGGCGGCAACGCCGCTCGGGGCGGGCGAGGTCCAGGGCCGGGCAACGGAGCGGTTCAACGTGAAGGGCGGCAACCTCGACGTGGTGCTGCACTATGCCGGCGAGGAGTGGATCTCGATCGAGTTCGACGCCGGCGGCGAGCCTGCAATCTACCTGCCGCAGGACCTTTCGGCCGCATTCGCCCCGGTCTGGACCGCATCGCTTTGAGCGTCTTCTCGAAGCGGATGCGGCCGGCGGACGGCGCCGCCTGGGTGACGGGCGCCTCCGCCGGGATCGGCCGCGCGGTGGCGCTGAAGCTGGCCGACGAGGGCTGGACGGTATGGGCCACGGCGCGGCGGGCCGAGGCGCTGGAGGCG
The DNA here is from genome assembly GCA_937952085.1 of uncultured Paracoccaceae bacterium. Classification (GTDB taxonomy): domain Bacteria; phylum Pseudomonadota; class Alphaproteobacteria; order Rhodobacterales; family Rhodobacteraceae; genus Pikeienuella. The sequence continues at coordinate 9,611 of CALFYQ010000278.1, forward strand.
CTGGCGGCGGAGCGGCCGGGGCTGATCCGCCCCCTCCCCTGCGACGTGACCGACCGCGAGGGAATGGCCGCCGCGGTGGCGACCATCGCGAAGGAAGGCCCGCTCGCCCTCGCGATCCTCAACGCCGGGCTCTACATCCCCCTCCGCGCGCAGGACTTCGACGCGGAGAAGGCGGCCCGGACGTTCGATGTGAACCTCAACGGCGTCGCCAACGGGCTCGACCCGGCGCTGAAACACATGATCGCGCGGCGCGACGGCCATGTGGCGATCACCGCCTCGGTCGCCGGCTATCGCGGCCTGCCGCGGGCGGCGGCCTATGGCGCGACCAAGGCCGCCCTGATCGCCATGGCGGAATCCCTCGCCTTCGACCTGATGGACCTCGGCGTGCGGATCTCGGTCATCAACCCCGGCTTCGTGAAGACCGAGGCGACCGACCAGAACGAATTCGAGATGCCGTTCCTCGTCTCCACCGACGTCGCCGCGCTCCGCATCGTGCAGGGGCTGAAGGAGAGCGGCTTCGAGATCGCCTTCCCGAAACGGTTCGAATACCTCCTGAAGGCCCTCGGCCTCCTGCCGAACCGCGCCTATCTCGCCGTGATGCGAAAGCTGATGGGCTGGGACGAGACCGTAAAGTAGCGCAAGGTGCTCCGCTCGCCCCTTGGCTCGCGCGACCAGCACGGGCCGCGACCGACCCTGCCGGGGGTCGGGCGCCCTCCACCGGATCAAGCCGCGCGACTGTCGTCCGGCGCGTCGCCATCAAGCACAGCCGACCAATCGTCATGGCGCCCGCCCAGGGTCGGCCGCGGCCCTCATCGCGCCTTGTCCGCCGCGGCTCCGCCCTTGACCGCCCGCGCCGCCCGGCGCCTCATCCGCCGATGCGCGACGATCCCCTCCTCCGCCCCTACCGGCTGAAGCACCTCACGCTGAAGAACCGGATCATGTCGACGAGCCATGAGCCGGACTACGGCGAGGGCGGGCTGCCGGGGGAGCGCTACCGGCTCTATCACCGGGAAAAGGCGCGGGGCGGCGTCGCGCTCACCATGACCGCCGGCTCCGCCGTGGTGGCGCCGGACAGCCCGGCCGCCTTCGGCAACCTTCGCGCCTATGACGACCGGATCGTGCCGCTGATGGCGCGGCTCGCCGAGGATTGCCACGCCGAAGGCTGCGCGGTGATGATCCAGCTCACCCATCTCGGCCGGCGCACCTCCTATGCGAGCGCGGACTGGCTGCCGGTGCTGGCCGCCTCGCCGGTCCGGGAGCCGGCGCACCGGACGATCCCGAAGGCGATGGAGGATTTCGACTTCGAGCGAATCGCCGGCGATTACGCCGCCGCGGCTCAAAGGATGCAGGCGGCCGGGCTCGACGGCATCGAGATCGAGGCCTACGGGCATCTCCTCGACGGGTTCTGGTCGCCGCTCACCAACCGGCGGGACGACGAATGGGGCGGCGCGCTGGAGAACCGGCTCCGCTTCACCTGGCTGGTCGCCGCGGCGATGCGAAAGACGGTCGGCCCCGATTTCATCATCGGCATCCGCATGGTGGCGGACGAGCAGGCGGAAAACGGCATCTGCCGGGAGGAGGGGGTGGAGATCGCCCGCCGCGTCGCCGCCTCCGGCCAGTTCGACTTCATCAACCTGATCCGCGGCTCGATCGACCATGACGCGCGCCTGACCGGCGTCATCCCCATCGCCGGCATGGCCTCCGCCCCGCATCTCGACTTCGCCGGCGAGGTGCGGGCGGAGACGAGCTTCCCGGTCTTCCATGCCGCCAAGATCGGCGACGTGGCGACGGCGCGGCACGCGGTCGAGAGCGGCAAGCTCGACATGGTGGGGATGACGCGGGCGCATCTCGCGGACCCCCACATCGTGCGGAAGGTGATCGCCGGGGAGGAGGCGCGGATCCGCCCCTGCGTCGGCGCCACCTATTGCCTCGACCGGCTCTATACCGGCGGCGGCGCGCTCTGCCTCCACAACGCCGCGACCGGGCGGGAGGGGACGCTTTCGCATGACATCCCGAAGGCGGGGCGACCGCTCCGCGCGGTGGTGGTCGGCGCCGGGCCGGGCGGGCTCGAAGCGGCGCGGGTCGCCGCCGAGCGCGGCCATGAGGTGACGGTGCTGGAGGCGGCGGCGCAGCCCGGCGGGCAGGTCCGCCTTCTCGCCGCCAATCCGCGGCGGCGGGAGCTGATCGGCATCGTCGACTGGCGGGTGGCCGAGCTCGAACGGCTCGGCGTGGACCTGCGATGCAACGCCTTCGCGGAGGCGGAGGACGTGCTGGCGCTCCGGCCCGACATGGTGGTGATCGCCACCGGCGGCCTGCCGCGCGCGCCGGAAATTCCCGGCGGAGACCTCTGCGTCGCCTCATGGGACATCCTCTCGCGGGACGCCGCGCCGGGGCGGGACGTGCTCCTCTATGACGAGGACGGGGCGGAGGCCGGCATGTCCGCCGCCGAGGCGCTGGCGAAGGCGGGGGCGCGGCTCGAGATCGTCGCGCCGGAACGGACGCTCTCGCCGCAGGTCGGCGGCATGAACCACGCGCCGGTCGCCGCCGCGCTCCAGCGCGCGGGCGTCCGGATCACCATCCAGACCCGGCTTCTCGCCGTCCGGCGGGCGGGCAACCGCCTCGTCGCCACGCTCGGCTCCGACTACGCGCCCGACTGGCGGGAGGAGCGGGAGGTGGATCAGGTGGTGGCGGAGGCCGGCACGCTGCCGATGGACGATCTCTATTTCGCGCTGAAGCCGCTCTCTCGGAACCGCGGCGAGGCGGATCACAAGGCGCTCCTCGGCGGCGGCGAGATCTTCCCGGAGCGGAACCCGGAAGGCGGCTTCCGCCTCCTCCGCATCGGCGACGCCGTCCATGCGCGAAACGTCCACGCGGCGATCCACGACGCGCTCCGCTTCGGGCTCCGCTGGTGAGCCTGCTCGCCGTCCTCGACTTTCTCGGCGTCGCGCTCTTCGCCGCGACCGGGGCGCTTTCGGCCTCGCGCAAGCAGCTTGACCTGATCGGCTTTCTCTTCCTCGGCACGTTGACCGGCATCGGCGGCGGCACGGTGCGGGACCTCATCATCGGCGTTCCGGTCTTCTGGGTGGAGCGGCCGGCCTATCTCCTCGTCTGCGTGGGGACGGCGGTGCTGGTCCATTTCGGCGCGCATCTGGTCGAATACCGCTGGCGGCTCCTGATCTGGCTCGACGCGGCGGCGCTCGCCGCCTACGGCGTCTTCGGCGCGGCGAAGGGGCTGGCGACGACCGGGGAGCCGGCGGTGGCCATCGTCATGGGCATGATGACGGCGACGCTCGGCGGCATCCTCCGCGACATGGTGGCGGGGGAGCCGAGCGTGCTCCTGAGGCGGGAGATCTACGTCACCGCGGCGCTCTTCGGGGCGGCGGCCTTCGTCGCGCTCGACGCGCTCGGCCTGCCGCGGCCGCTGCCCGCCGCGCTCGGCTTTCTCGCCGCCTTCGGGCTTCGCGCCGGGGCGATCGGCTTCGGCTGGGCGCTGCCGCCCTATCGCGGCCGGCCCGGGCGCGACATCAGATAGGCCCGCGCCGCCCCTCCCCCATCGCCGCCGCCAGCGCCGTCCGCCCGGCGAGGACGAGAAGCGGCGCGGCGAGGATCGCGGCGGCGATCCAGGGCGGCCGCACCTCGTAGGAGAAGTCGAGGTTGGATTCGAGGACGAGCCGCCAGGGCGCGCCCGTAGCCGCCCCGTGCCAGGCCGCCTCGAACCCCGCCGCCGCCAGCCCGCCGAAGACCGCCGCCGCCGCCACCGCCCCGGCGGCGGGCAGCCGCGTCACGGCGCGGAGCCGGAGCAGCATCAGCCCGGAAAAGACGCCGGCCAGCACCGCCGGATGCGACACGTCGATCTTCGACTGCATGAAGAAATGGAGGATGCCGAGCGCCGTCAGCGGATAGGCGAGCTTGTGGAGCCGCCGCCACCACGGCCCCATCCGCCGGATCGCCCGGTCGAACGAGGTGGCGGCGAGTGCGAGAAGCCCGAGCACCGCGGCGAACCCGATGGTAAGGTAGATGCGCGAAAGGATTTCCGACGCGACCTTGGCGAGGTTCCCGTTCTCATGAAGCACATAGAGCCCGAGATGACCGGCTGCATAGGCGTAGCCCGCGACGCCCACCATCCGGCGGAGCCCGATCAGCCGGCCCCAGCCGAGCAGCCGCCGGAGGGGCGTGACGGCCAGCGCGGCGAGGAGGATATAGAGCGTCCACTCCCCGGTCAGATGCGTCGCCGCCTTTTCCGGCTCGGGGATCAGCCGATCCGCCCAGAGCCGCCAGAGCGCGGCCGCCGCCGGCAGCAGCAGCCCCGCGAAGACGGCCGCGCGAAGCGGATCGAAGGCGCCCCTTCGGTCGGCCCAGGGCGCGAGATCGGCATAGGTCATCCAGGTCCCCTTCCGCCGCCGATATGGGGCTGCGGCGCGCCGACGCGCGACCCGATCACGGCTTCGTGCCCCCGGGTCGGTGTTGATATCGATCAAGGCGAATGTATCCATCGGCCGGGATAAGGCGAGCGCCATGACGAATCCCTCCCCCGCACCCGAAGCGCCGCCAAGCCTCTACGCCGCGCGCATCCCGATCTTTCCGAAGCGCGTCTACGGCTTCTTCCGCACGCTGAAATGGCGGATCATGCTGCTGACGCTCGGCGTCTACTATCTCGCGCCCTGGCTGCGCTGGGACCGGGGGCCGGACCTGCCGGACCAGGCGATCCTCGTCGATCTCGCCGGGCGGCGGTTCTTCTTCTTGTGGATCGAGATCTGGCCGCACGAATTCTATTTCGTCGCGGGCCTCCTGGTCATGGCGGGGCTCGGGCTTTTCCTTTTCACCTCGGCGCTCGGGCGGGTCTGGTGCGGCTATACCTGCCCGCAGACGGTCTGGACCGACCTTTTCATCGCCGTCGAGCGCTGGGTGGAGGGGGACCGGAACGCCCGCATCCGGCTCCTCAAGGCGAAGTGGGACGCGAAGAAGCTCCGCCTCCGGCTCACCAAGTGGGCGCTCTGGCTCCTGATCGGCGTCGCCACCGGCGGCGCCTGGGTGTTCTATTTCGCCGACGCGCCGACGCTGGCGGTCGATCTCGTGACCGGGCAGGCCCATTTCGTCGCCTACGCGGCGATCGCGCTCCTGACCGCCACCACCTTCGTCTTCGGCGGCTTCATGCGCGAGCAGGTCTGCATCTACATGTGCCCCTGGCCGCGCATCCAGGCGGCGATGATGGACGAGCAGTCCCTCACCGTCGCCTATCGGGAGTGGCGGGGCGAGCCGCGCGGCAAGCACATCAAGGCCGAGGGCGCGGCGAAGCTCGGCGACTGCGTCGACTGCAACGCCTGCGTCGCGGTCTGCCCGATGGGGATCGACATCCGCAAGGGCCAGCAGCTCGAATGCATCACCTGCGCGCTCTGCATCGACGCCTGCGACGACGTGATGGGAAAGCTCGGCCGGCCGCGCGGGCTGATCGACTATCTCTCACTCGCCGACGAGAAGGCGGAGCGGGCCGGCGGCCGGGCGACCTCGCCCTGGAGGCGCGTCTTCCGGCCCCGCGTCATGCTCTACACGGCGGGCTGGAGCCTTGTCGGCCTCGCGCTCCTCTTCGCGCTCTTCATCCGCTCGGACGTGGATCTCGACGTCGACCCGGTGCGCAATCCGGTCTATGTCACACTCTCCGACGGTTCGGTGCGGAACGCCTATGACATCCGCGTGCGCAACAAGCAGGGCGCCGAAGCCACCTTCCGGATCTCCGTCACCGGCGCGCCGGGGCTCCGCCTCGCCGTCGAGGGGACCGAGGAGCGGCGCGTGACCGTCGCCCCGGACCAGACCGGCAAGGCCCGCGCCTATCTGGTCGCCAAGCCGGAGGACGAGCTTGCGCAGGGCGGCCGCGTGCCGCTCCGCTTCTGGGTCGAGGACGTGGCGACGGGCGCGCGGAACTCCGCGCCCGCAAGCTTCACCGGCAAGGGAGAGTGAGATGGGCGGAAAGCCGCTGACGGGGCGCGCCGTCCTGATCTGGGCGCTGGGCGGGTTCGGCGCGATCCTCGCGGCCAACCTTTCGCTGGTCTACGCCGCGCTCGACACCTTCCCGGGCGTCGAGGTGGCGAACGGCTATGTCGCCTCGCAGAGCTTCGAGCGGGAGCGCAAGGCGCAGGACGCGCTCGGCTGGAAGGCGGTGGCCGAGTATCGCGGCGGCCGGCTGACGCTCGACATCCGCGACGCGGCGGACGGGCCGGCGCCGGTGGCCGATCTCCGGCTGAAGCTCGGCCGGCCGACCACCGAGGCGGACGACATCGCGCCGCAACTCGTCGTCGGCCCCGCCGGCTGGACCGCCGACCTGCCGCTCGCCCCTGGCCGCTGGCGGCTCGACATCGAGGCGGACGGCGCGGGGGCCGAGCGGTTCCGCCAGACGCTGCATTTAGAGGTCCGCGCGTGACGGCGATCTGCCCGGCCTGCGGCCCGGCGGACGCCTCCGCCTTCGCCCGGCGGGGCGGCGCGGAAGCGGCGCCGGCCCCGGCGGTGATCCGTCTGGCGCTGCCGGACATCCATTGCGCCGCCTGCATCGCCTCGGCCGAGGCCGCGCTGGCGGCGGAGCCCGGCGTCGCCGCGGCGCGGGTGAACCTCTCGCGCAAGCTCGCCGAGGTGAAGGCGGCGGAGTGGGTGGAGCCGGATCGGCTGATCGCGGCGCTGAAGAAGGCCGGCCACGCCGCGCTCGAGCTCGACGAGGCCGCGCTCGGCCCGGAGCGGGATGCGGCGGAGACGCGGGAGCTTCTGCTCTCCCTTGGCGTCGCCGGCTTCGCGATGATGAACGTGATGCTCCTTTCGGTTGCGGTCTGGTCCGGGGCCGAGGCGGCGACGCGGGAGCTTCTGCACTGGGTCTCGGCGCTCATCGCGCTTCCCGCCGTCGCCTTCGCGGCGCGGCCCTTCTTCCGCAGCGCCTGGGCCGGGCTCCGCGCCGGGCGGCTCGGTATGGACATGCCGATCTCGGTGGCGATCCTCCTCTCCTCCGGCGTCTCGCTCTACGAGGTCGCCGAGGGCGGCCGCCACGCCTGGTTCGACGCGGCCCTCGCGCTCACCTTCTTCCTCCTCCTAGGCCGGCTTCTCGAAGCGCGGGCCCGAGCCGCCGCCCGCTCCGCCGCCCGGTCGCTCGCCGCGCTCGAAAGCCCGCGCGCGCTCCGCATCGGCGCCGATGGCGCGGCGGAGAGCGTGCGCGTCGCCGAACTCCGGGTCGGCGATCTCGTCCGGATCCCGCCCGGCATGCGCGCGCCGGTCGACGGCGTGGTGGAGACGGGCGCCACCGATCTCGACCGCTCCGCCCTGACCGGGGAGACGGTTCCCGTCCCGGTCGGGCCGGGGGCCGAGGTGGCGGCGGGGGAGACCAACCTCACCGGCCCCATCACCCTTCGCGCCGTCGCGGTCGGCGAGGACACCACGCTCCGGCGGATGGCCGAGCTCGTCTCCGCCGCCGAGCAGGGCCGCGGCGCCTTCCGCTCGCTGGCGGATCGCGCCGGGCGGGCCTATGCGCCGCTCGTCCACCTCCTGGCGCTCGGCGCCTTCGCAGTCTGGGCCCATGTTTCGGGCGACTGGCGCTTCGCGCTCAACGTCGCCACGGCGACGCTCATCATCACCTGCCCCTGCGCGCTCGGCCTCGCGGCGCCGGCCGTCGCCACCGCGGCGGCGGGCAAGCTCTTCCGCCGCGGCGCGCTCCTCAAGGGCGGCGACGCGCTGGAGCGGCTGGCGGAGGCGGATGTGGCCGTCTTCGACAAGACCGGCACGCTGACGACCGGGCGCCCGCGCCTCCTCTCCGAACCTGCGCCCGAGGCGCTGGCGATGGCCGCCGGCCTCGCCGCCGGCTCCGCCCATCCTTACGCCCGCGCCCTCGTCGAGGCGGCCGCGGCGCGGGGGATCGCGCCGGCATCGGCGACCGGCGTGGCCGAGCGGCCGGGCGCCGGGATCGAGGGCGCGCTCGGCGGCGCGGCGGCGCGGCTCGGCTCCCCCGCCTGGACCGGCGCGCCGGAGGGGCCGGGCGCCGCGATCTGGCTCCGGGTCGGCGACGAGGCGCCGGTGCGCTTCGACTTCGCCGACGAGATCCGCCCCGAGGCGGCGGCGCTCGTCGCCGCGCTGAAGGCGGAGGGGCTGCGGCCGATCCTCCTTTCGGGCGACGCGCCGGAGGCGGTGGCGGCGGTGGCCGGGGCGCTCGGCATCGAGGAATTCGCGGCGCGGCTCTCGCCGGCCGACAAGCTCGCCCGCGTCGCCGCGCTGAAGGCGGCGGGGCGGAAGCCCCTGATGGTCGGCGACGGGCTCAATGACGCCGCGGCGCTCGCCGGCGCCCATGTCTCCGCCGCGCCGGCGACCGGGCTCGACGCGGCGCGGACGGCGGCGGACATCGTGCTCCTTCGCGGCGATCTCTCGGCGCTCGGCGACGCGCTCCGCACCGCCCGCAGCGCGCGGCGGCGCATATTGCAAAACTTCGCCATCGCCGGCGCCTACAACCTCGTCGCCGTGCCGGTGGCGCTCGTGGGGCTGGCGACGCCGTTCCTCGCGGCGCTCGCCATGTCGTCCTCCTCCATCACCGTCTCGCTCAATGCGCTGAGGCTCCGCTGATGGAGATCCTGCTGATCCTGATCCCGGCTTCGCTGGCGCTCGGCGGAATCGGCCTCGCCGCCTTCCTCTGGGCGCTCCGCTCCGGCCAGTTCTCCGACCCGGACGGCGACGCCGCGCGGATCCTGCTGGATCAGCCGCCGCCGGGCGAGGACGCCAAGAGCTAGGAATCGCCTGGGCGGCCAGCCCGGGCCGCACCCTCCCCCCGGGAGGGCGCCTTGGCGACGCCACCAGCCGCACAGCCGTCGTCCGGGGCTCTTGGGCCAGATCGCTGACCACAATCCGCGCCCGCGCCCACCCGGGGCCGGGCGCGGCCCTTTCCGCTCCCCGTTCACCCCGCCGCCAGCAGCGCCTCCACCTCCTCGCGGATGGCCGCCTCGTCGGCCGGCGAGAGGTTCGGGTTGCCGGCCCGGTGGCCCCAGATCGAGCGGATCGGCGCGAGCCGGCCGTTCGGGATCATCGCCGTCTCGATCCGCGCATCCGCCTCGGTGAAGTAGAGGTCGGTCGTCGAGGGCATGTTGACGAGCGGCGCCCGGATCGCGCCGAGCGCCGCCTTCAGGTCGCCGCCGAAGGTCTCGTTCGCGGAAATGTCGGAGGCGATCCAGGTCTCGATCATCGAGAGCAGGTCCATCGGGTCCCGCCGCAGGAAGTTCCCTTCCCAGCCGCGGAGGATCCAGTCCTCGTAGGAGGCGAAGCCGGCGCCGCGCCAGAGTTCTTCCCGATAGAAGGCCTGGCTCATCGCCCAGCCGGCGTAGATCCGCGCGAAGGCGCGAAGGCCCCGGAGCGGACGGCCCTCGAACCAGGCGCCGTTCCAGGCCGGGTCGGCGCAGAGCGCGGCGCGCACGCCCTCGAGGAAGAGCCTGTTATGCGGGGAGGTTCGCGCCGAGGTGCAGGTGACGAGCGCCCGCGCCACCTTTTCCGGCCGAAGCGCCGCCCAGTGGAGCGCCTGCTGCCCGCCCATCGACCAGCCGTAGATCAGCGCGATCCGCTCGACGCCGAAGACCTCGGTCAGGAGACGTTCCTGCGCCGCCAGGTTGTCGAGATGCGAGAAGGCCGGCGCACGGCCCGCCGCGAACGGGTCAGAGAGATTCGAAGGCGAGGTGGAGAGCCCGTTGCCGAGTTGGTTCGGGATCACCACGCAATAGCGCGTCGGGTCGAGGATGCGGCCGGGCGCGATCAGCCAGTCGACATCGCTGTGATGCGCGCCATAGGAGGTCGGATATAGGATGAGGTTCGTGCGATCGGCGTTCAGCTCGCCATAGACCGCATAGGCGAGCCGCGCCGAAGGCAGCGTGACCCCCGAGGCCGTGACCATCGGCCCAAGTTCGAAATACCGCGTCTCCGCCATGATCGGCCCTCCCCGCGCGGGAGGCTAGTGCGGAAATCGGCCCGACGGAACAGCGTGCGGCGCCGAACCCTGCTCAGGCCGGGCCGGCCGCGCCGGCCGAATGGCGGAGCGGCGCGCCGCCCTCAGTGGCCGCCGGCCAGCGCCCCCGTGCGGACGCCGTAATCCACCGCCAGCCCGTAATCCGGATCGTCCTCCGCCTCGACGACGAGCTGCCCGGCCCGGTGCAGCAGCCGGTGGCATTCGCGGCTGAGATGGCGGAGCTGAACGGTCTTGCCCTCCGCCTCGTATTTCGCCGCCACGTCCTCGATCGCCTGAAGCGCGCTCTGGTCCGCCACCCGGCTCGCCATGAAGTCGATGATGACGACCGAAGGGTCCGTCTTCGGCTTGAACAGCTCGGCGAAGCCGGCCGCCGAGCCAAAGAAGAGCGGGCCCTGGATCTCGTAGACCCGCGCGCCTTCCGGCGTCGTCCGCGCCACGGCGTGGATCCGCACCGCGTTCTGCCAGGCGTAGACCAGCGCCGAGACGACGACGCCGACGACGACCGCGATGGCGAGGTCGGATACCACCGTCACCACGGTGACGAGCACCGTCACGAAGGCGTCCGCCCGCGGCACCCGGCGCATGATCTTGAGGCTCCGCCACGCGAAGGTGCCGATCACCACCATGAACATCACGCCGATCAGCGCCGCGAGCGGGATCTGCTCGATCAGCGGCGAGGCGAAGAGGATGAAGACGAGAAGGAAAAGCGCCGCCGAGGCGGCGGAGAGCCGGGTGCGCCCGCCCGACTTCACGTTGATCATCGACTGGCCGATCATCGCGCAGCCGCCCATGCCGCCGAAGAACCCGGTGGCGACGTTCGCCGCGCCCTGCGCCACGCATTCCTGCGAGGCGCCGCCGCGCCGCCCGGTGATCTCGCCGACGAGGTTGAGGGTCAGAAGGCTCTCGATCAGGCCGATGGCCGAGAGGATCAACGCATAGGGAAGCACGATCTCGAGCGTCTCCAGCGTCAGCGGAACGGCGGGGATGTGGAATTCCGGCAGCCCGCCCTCGATCGAGGCGAGATCGCCGACGCGGGGCGAGTCGAGCCCGAAGCCGATCACGATGGCGGCGGTGACGAGGATCGCCGCGAGCGGCGCCGGGACGGCGGTGGTGACCTTGGGCAGGAGCCAGATCACCGCCATCGTGGCGGCGACGAGCGCCAGCATCACGGCGAGCGGCGCCCCGCTCATCCAGACCCGGCCGCCCTCCGGCCCCGCCACCTGGAACTGGCCGAGCTGCGCCAGCATGATGACGATGGCGAGCCCGTTGACGAAGCCGAGCATCACCGGGTGCGGCACGAGGCGGATGAACTTGCCGAGCCTCAGCACCCCTGCGGCGAGCTGGATCAGCCCCATCAGCACCACGGCGGCGAAGAGGTACTCGACGCCATGCCGCGTCACCAGCGAGACCATCACCACGGCGAGCGCGCCGGTCGCGCCCGAGATCATTCCCGGCCGCCCGCCGATCAGCGCGGTGATGAGCCCGACCAAGAAGGCGGCGTAGAGCCCGACCAGCGGATGGACGCCCGCGACGAAGGCGAAGGCCACGGCTTCCGGCACCAGCGCCAGCGCCACGGTCAGCCCGGCGAGCAGCTCGGTCTTCAGGACGCGGGGCGTGATCGGCCCGGGGGAGAAGCCGGAAGCCGGGAACAAAAGCCCCCCGCTCCGCGCCCGCGAGGCGGTCGCGTCAACATTCGACATCAGGGTTCCGCTTTCCGGGCGGCCGGAGCCGCGTTTCGGAGCGCGAACCTAGACGGGGACTTGTTGCGATGCAACAAAGGGGGGCGGAGGGCGACGGGCCGGCTCGGCCTTCGTTGGCGGGGCGGCCCGAGAGGCGCCGGCCGGGCTCGGGGGCGCGCGGTGCGACGCAGA